>JAABTK010000120.1 GCA_011389885.1 Gammaproteobacteria bacterium
GAGCATGTGTTATGGTCCGGCTGAAGCCTCAGCCCCCGAAGCCCGGAGCTGGGCAAGAGGTTGAGGCTTTAGCCGCGCCAAGCGCGGCGCAACCTATTCATGCGCCGCTAAACTTAATGAGATTGGCGGCGGCCCGCCGGCGTCCAGCGACAGCGGGCGCCGAGGGCTTGGATTCGAAGATGCGGTTTCCGATCACCGACCGGGGATGGTGCGTTACGCCCCGCGGGATGATTTGGGCTTTCGCTCGGTCCGGCTAGGGCCTCTACCTCCGGGCGAGGGCATCGCGGATACAATCCGCTCCCACGGGGGCATCGCGGATACAATCCGCTCCCACGGGGGGGGTATCGCGGATACAATCCGCTCCCACGGGGGGGTATCGCGGATACAATCCGCTCCCACGGGGGGTATCGCGGATACAATCCGCTCCCACGGGGGGCATCGCGGATACAATCCGCTCCCACGGGGGGCTTGTGTTGCTTTCCGATCAATGGCCCCTGTTGCGGGACCGTCCCGCGGCGCGGCGCCCCGAGCCTGGCCAAGGCCTGAACCTCCGCATTGTTTGCGCCCCCTGTGGTCCGCCGCGCCCTCTGCGTCCGTAACAGCCGTTGTTTCCGTTATCGATGCGCAGGCGCCCTGGTTGTACGCGCGCTTGCAGACGCAGGCCGCTTCCCGCTGTATAATCTTTGATCATATCGGTTTCGACGCGGTCGCCTAGGTCGCCTTAGTTTGATGTAGAGGAATTTGCCCCATGCAACCCAAGATCCTTTCACTCGGCGGCGCCCTGTTGGTGCTGCTGGCCCTGCAACTCGCCGCAGGCAGCGCCTGGGCCTCGCGCCAGGGGCCGGGCGTCGAGGCGGTGGTCAAGACCTATGAAAAGCAGGTGGAGCGTCGCCTGGAACCGCGCTTGCGTTTCGCCGGGCTGGAGTGGCCGCCGGAGGAGGTGGTGTTGCTCGGCATCAAAGAGTCGCAAAAGCTGGAGGTGTGGGCCAAGGGGCGACACTACTGGCACAAGATTCAGGACTACAAGATCAAGGGCTTGAGCGGCGGTCCGGGACCCAAACTGTCCCAGGGGGATGAACAGGTGCCGGAGGGCTTCTACCGTATCCTGGAGCTGAACCCCAACAGCAACTACCACCTGTCGATGAAGCTGAACTACCCCAACCTGTTCGACAAGATCCAGGCCGCCAAGGAAGGCCGCACCAATTTGGGGGGTGAAATCTATATCCACGGCAGCGCGGTATCCAAGGGCTGTCTGGCCATAGGCGACCGCGCCATCGAAGACCTGTTCGTGCTGGCGGCGCGCACCGGCCTAGACAATATCCAGGTGGTGATCGCCCCGCGCGACTTTCGCTCTAGGCCGGTGGACAGCTTCGGCATCGACTTTCCGGCTTGGGTCAAAGAGCTGCACCAGAACCTGGCGTTAAACATGCAGGATTTCGAAGAGCGGGATGTGCCGGCCAGCACCTATTTGTCGCGCCAAGCGCCTCAGGCGCCAGCCGCGGTCCCGGTGGCCGCCTCGCGCCAGCCGGTGAGCATCGCCCGCTGAGCAGGGCCGGGTAGCCGCCCGGCCGAATCTCTGGCCCTGGCCGACCCGGCCGCGGCCAGGGCCTTGCGCCCTACACCAATGCAGTCCGCCCCCAATATCTTTTCCTATCGCCCGTACTGGGCCCATCGGTTCGGTATCGCGCCCGTGCTGCCCATGACCCGAGAGGAGATGGACTGCCTCGGCTGGGATCGTTGTGATGTGATCCTGATCACCGGGGACGCCTATGTGGACCACCCCAGTTTCGGCATGGCCCTAGTGGGGCGTCTGCTGGAGGCCCAGGGCTTTCGGGTCGGCCTCATCGCCCAGCCGGACTGGGGTTCGGCGGCGGATTTTCGCCGCCTGGGGGCGCCCAATCTGTTCTTCGGGGTCACCTCGGGGAACATGGATTCCATGGTCAACCGCTATACCGCGGATCGCAAGATCCGCTCGGACGACGCCTATACCCCGGGCGGGGCCGGCGGCCGACGGCCGGATCGGTCGGTGATCGTCTACGCCCAGCGCGCGCGGGAGGCCTTCAAGGGCGTGCCGGTGATCATCGGCGGCATCGAGGCCAGCCTGCGGCGCATCGCCCACTACGACTATTGGCAGGAAAAGGTGCGGCGCTCGATCCTGCCCGATTCCAAGGCCGATCTGTTGATCTACGGCAACGCCGAGCGGGCCTTGGTCGAGGTCGCCCACCGGTTGGCCGGCGGCGAGTCCGTGGACAACCTGCGCGACATTCGGGGCACGGCCTTTATGACCCAAACCCGGCCCGCGGGCTGGCAAGAGGTCGATGCCTCGCGGCTGGAGGGCGATCCGGCGCCCGCGTCGCCGCCCCCCGATCCCTATGCCGCGGCGCCCCCGTGCGCCGAGACCGGGCCGGCGTCGGGGCCCCGGCGCACGGGGCGCCAGCAGGTGCGCCTCGTGCGCCCAAGGACCGTGGTGCGCCTGCCGTCCTATGATGAGGTGCTGGCGGACCCGGCGGTGTACGCCCATGCCTCGCGGGTGTTCCACCTGGAGACCAATCCGGGCAATGCCCGCGCCCTGGTGCAGCGCCACGGCAAGCGGGATGTCTGGGTCAACCCGCCGCCGATCCCGCTCACCACCGCCGAGCTGGATCGCATCTACGAGCTGCCCTATGCCCGCGGCCCCCATCCCGCCTATGGCGACCAGCGAATCCCGGCCTGGGAGATGATCCGCTTCTCGGTGAACATCATGCGCGGCTGCTTTGGCGGCTGCACCTTCTGTTCCATCACCGAACACGAGGGGCGCATCATCCAAAGCCGCTCCGAGGCATCGATTCTGCGCGAGGTGGAGCAGATCCGTGACGCCACGCCGGGTTTCACCGGCCAGATATCCGACCTCGGCGGGCCCACCGCCAATATGTACCGCATGCGCTGCGAAGACCCGGTCATCGAATCCGCCTGCCGCCGGCTCTCCTGTGTGCATCCGGGGATCTGCCGGCATATGCGGGTGGACCATCGCCCATTGACCCGGCTCTATCGCAAGGCGCGCCAGCTGCCGGGGATCAAGCGGGTATTCATCGCCTCGGGCCTGCGCTACGACCTGGCGCTGCGCGACCCCGAGTACATTCGCGAACTGGTGCAGCACCATGTGGGCGGCTACCTGAAGATCGCCCCGGAGCACACCGAAGCGGGACCCCTGGAGCTGATGATGAAGCCGGGCATCGGCATCTATCAGGAGTTCAGGAAGCTGTTCGAGCGCTTCTCCAAAGAGGCGGGCAAGGAGCAGTACCTGATCCCCTATTTTATCGCCGCCCACCCCGGCGCCTCGGACGCGGATATGCTCAACCTCGCCCTTTGGCTCAAGGAAAACGGCTTTCGCCCCGATCAGGTGCAGGCCTTCCTGCCCACGCCCATGGCCATCGCCTCCGCGATGTATCACACCGGATACAATCCGCTGCGCAAGGTCCGGCGCGGGGCCGCCACCGTGGAGGTCCCCCGGGGATTGCGCCAGCGCCGCCTGCACAAGGCGTTCCTGCGTTATCACGATCCCGAGAACTGGCCGCTGCTGCGGGAGGCGCTAAAGCGCATGGGGCGCGCCGACCTGATCGGCAACGGCAAGCGCCACCTGGTGCCGTCGTTTCAGCCCGCAGGCCCCGGGCGAGCGGCCAAAGCCGCCCCGCCGGCGCGAAGCAAGAACCAGCGCCGGGGGAAGCCGGTGAAAAAGGGCGCCAAGCGCCCGGGCGGGAAAGCCCGGGCCGGAAAATAGCCCCAAGCTTCAACCTTCCATGAAATAGGTCCCGGAGTCGATCAGGCTTTCGAACATGCCCAACACCTCCCGGGCCTCGATCAAGGCCCCGGGGCGCTGCGGCATGGGCAGGATTTCCAGATGAATGGGCTCCCGGGCGTGTTCCAGGATCTCGATGAAGCGCTCCAAGGAGAACGATTCGGCGCTCAGATCGGCGTCCAGGATGCAGTCCTTGGCCAGGCTTCGATAGGACCAGACCTGCAGGATGGTCTTGCCGTCCTCTTCGCGCATAATCCACCCCACAGGATCGGCATGCCCCCAAACCTCTTCGCACTCGATGGCGCGGCTGAGGAAATAGGCAATCCGCTCCTGGTCGGGCATTTCGGGCAGGTCTTCCAGTTCCGTGGGCGTGGGTTGGTGGTGCATGCGAATACCCTCGATGGGATTGAAATCGGCGCGTCGAGCGGTTGCGCCGTGCCGCGGCGGCGCCGGTTTGTCGTAATCGGCAGGCCTTAAATTATTAAGCAAATATAATGCCAAAAAAGATCAGGCGCAGGCATCGGCCGGTGCGTGCGCCCGGGGTCCGGGCTTTAGTCCGGCCTGGTACAGCCGCGCCTAAGTATCGGAAACAACCCAGGCGCCCTCGGCACGCAGGCCACACGCATCAAAAACGCCCACTCCAAAGCCGCCACCACAGGGCCGCTTCCAAAAAGCGCGAAACTTCAGCCCTAATATTCCTTTGCCTCACAATATGCCGCTCCCGCATATCCTCCGGGCCTATTTCTTGGCATAATCCCCCGACCGGCCAAAGACTCGACCAAGAACCAAAGGCGCGAGCCGGGTGGAGAAGCTCAGGCCACAAGGAGACCGAGATCATCAACGCCGATGTCTTCCAGGCCTTCCAGGCCCACAAGGCCCAGAACGAACTCAGCGACCTCGCTGGGTGTCACGGCCTCGAACGCGATGCCCTGCAAGGCTTCGTGGCCCCCATCCTCGACCGCATGATCTTCGATGGCGAGCAGTTGAGCGAGCTGTTCGCCCCGCTGGAGCTGGGCTGGAAGGCCCGCAGCAAGGCCGAGCTGGCATTGATGGAAGATCTGGCGCCGTTTTTGAAGAAGCAGGCCGGTGGGCGGGAAATTTCGGGGTTGAAGGCGTATGAGTAAGGCGATGGACGACGAGAAGAAGGGGCTGGTGCCGAAGCTGCGGTTTCCGGAGTTTCGGGAGGCGGGGGAGTGGAATAGTGACCTGGTGAAGGGCTTGGTAGCTACGGTAACGCCACCGAAGAAACTAACTTCGGATCAGTATGAAGATGAAGGAAGTTTCCCTGTTATAGACCAGTCCCAGGCGTATATTTGTGGCTGGACCAATGATGAACATGCCCTTGTTTCAGACGAATTACCATTGATCGTTTTTGGTGACCATACTTGCGCTTTGAAAATCGTTGATCAACCATTTGTGCAGGGTGCCGATGGTATTAAAATACTGAAATCGAAAAATGTAATCGAGCCGGGATTCTTGTATCAGTATCTCCTGTTTTCTCCGGTAAAAATGGAAAGTTACAAGAGGCACTTTTCGACCCTTAAAGAGAAATTGGTTATCTACCCAGAGAAGAAAACTGGAGAACAACAAAAAATCGCCGATTGCCTCTCCTCCCTCGACGCCCTGATCGCCGCCCAGGCGGACAAAATCGACGCCCTCAAGGCCCACAAAAAAGGGCTCATGCAGCAACTCTTCCCCCGCGAGGGCGAAACCGTCCCCCGCCTGCGCTTTCCCGAGTTTCGAGAGGCGGGGGAGTGGGTGGAGGTCACGCTGGGGAAGGTAGTCAATATTAGAAGCGGCTATAGCCCTTCCAGATACAACCTGACAGGCGAAGCACAATACCCTTTTCTCAAGGTTGAGGATTTGAATAACTGCGATAAATACCAGTCTAGCAGCAGGGAGTATAGTGATGACGAGTTGGGGGTGGTGCCCGGCAGTTCTATAATTTTCCCAAAAAGAGGCGCTGCTATTCTGAACAACAAGGTGCGACTTAACACTGTAGAGGTGTTAATGGATACAAACCTTATGGCCATCACGCCAAAGAGCAGTGTGCTCGCAGAATTTTTATACTGCATAGTTGTTACCGAAGGGCTATCGAAAATCGCAGACACATCAACGATACCTCAGATAAACAATAAACATATAACGCCGTATTTAATTCGACTACCGAGCAAGCCGGAACAACAACGCGTTGCCGACTGCCTCTCCTCCCTCGACGCCCTGATCACCGCCCACACCGAAAAGCTCGAAGCCCTCAAAACCCACAAAAAGGGCCTGATGCAACAACTCTTCCCCAGCCCGGAGGCGTTATGAACCACGAAATACACGAAACACACGAAAAGAAGAAGGCTTACGGAAACCATTTCGTGTTTTTCGTGCCTTTCGTGGTTAAAACAGCTTCATGAGCAGCCTGATCCTCTACACCACGGAAGACGGTCAAAGCCGGATCCAACTGCGGGCCGACGGTGAAACCGTCTGGCTCACCCAGATGGAAATGGCCGAGCTGTTCAGCGCGACCAAACAAAACATCTCGCTGCATCTGAAAAACCTCTTCGAGGAGGGGGAGCTGGACGAGGGTTCAGTTGTCAAGGAATCCTTGACAACTGCCACCGACGGCAAGAACTACCGCACCAAGCTCTACAACCTCGACGCCATTCTGGCGGTGGGCTACCGGGTGCGCTCGCCGCGCGGAGCGCAGTTCCGCCGCTGGGCTTCCACAGTGCTCGGTGAATACC
>JAABTK010000121.1 GCA_011389885.1 Gammaproteobacteria bacterium
CGAATCTCCTCAAGATATTGTATGATCTTATCGTCAGGTAGGTGATCAAGTACCAGGCTCAATCGGTCCATATCGGATTGAACCTCAATATCACCCCATGAGAAAAGACTTTTTTGCGGAACGACAGCCATGACCATATCCTGCCTAGGTGATTCGAAAACGACGAGGTCTATTTTATGATAAATATCAACTGCATATGATATTTATTCTGGTCGGACGCCGCCGTGGGGTGATAAATATAAACCTCTTTCGCTGGGGGTTTGAATGGGGGCTGCAACTCATTGATTCTTTGTGGCACTGAAGAAATTCTTGGGGGTAAAGAAAAATGATGGGCTGTTCTTATTGACCAATATTCAATAAGATAGCGACATCGCACGCGGCCCAAAGAAAAGCCGGGGGGTTAGGCTGGATATAATTTCTGCGCCGCAGGCGATAAAAAGGCAGGCCCGGTTCAGGCGCGAATGACTTGGCCGGTGCGGGCGTCGCGGATGGTGCTGGGCCTTGGGTTTTGGCCTACGCGCCCTGGGACGACGAGGTCTAGGTCGCGGCCGAGGCGGAGACGGGCCTCTAGGGTGGTTTTTGCCGGCGGCAGGCCGGCGCGGTTGGCGCTGGTGGAGACTAGGGCCATGCCCGCTTGGCGGCAGAGGGCGGCGGCTAGGGGGTGGGCGGTGACGCGCACCGCGAGGGTGGGGCGGTCGCCGCACAGCCAGAGCGGCGTTTGCGGGCGCACCGGCAGCAGCCAGGTGTTGGGGCCGGGCCAGGTGGCGAGGATCGCCGCCATGCCTGCGGCCGGGAGCGGTTCGACGAAGGGGCGAAGCTGGGCGAAATCGGCGGCGATGAGGATTAGGCCCTTGCGCATGGGGCGGCGCTTGATCGCCAAGATGCGTTCTACGGCGGCGGCGTTCCAGGGGTTGCAGCCGAGGCCGAACACCGCCTCGGTGGGATAGGCGAAAACGCCGTTTTGCAGCCAGCGGGCTTTTTTCGGGATAATCAGCACGGGGTGTCGGTTTCTCAGGCTATTAAGTTGCGAGGCAAGGGGCGTAATCTACCCGATTTTGCGCGCCAGGGCACCTGGTCTGTGCGCCGTGCCGCCCCCCATGGGGCGGGCATGGCCTGGGCGGCGCCCCGAATCCGCCGCGATTTGGCTCTAGGAATTTCCGCCAATGGCCTTATCGGGCTATACTGGACACTGCTTACAGGCCGGGAGGCGCGCGCGGCCTGCCGGTAAACCGCCAACCCTTCGAGCCGAATGATTATGATTAACCGGGACACCGAATGCGCTGATTTCCAGAAGGTTCATGCAATCATGGCCAGTCACACCGAACGGCTTATCCTTCAAATCGATAAGAAATCCATGCACAAGGCCGCTAAGGAACTAGGACGCTTCTTCCGCGGCGCTTTACGATTCCAGGATCAGAAGGAAATGGTGGCGGCTTTCGATTATTGCATCCATTTTCCGGACCCCAAGCTCTCGCCCATTGAGCGGGAGATGAAAACGGGCGGTTACGATCCGCAAGGCTCTGAATTCGCCCTGCTCGACGCCAGGCGAAGAGGATACTATTCGGTCTATCGGGGGGAGGAGGCCGACGGTGAATGCCGCTGCCTGTTTCGCGACTTGGTGACAGGCCGAGCCTACCGAGTACTGGATCAGGACCAGGTGACAGGGGGGAGCATCGGCGGGTTTTTTGCTGCCTTTTTGGTGCCGATCCCAGATTCCGAATACCATGTCACCAGCGGAATGTTGTTGCCCGTGGTCGACCGCGAGTCCGTCGAGGGGGTGGGAAAGATCCTGCCCAAATTCATCGCTGCCGCCGATCAGGGTAAGCTGACCAAGAACCGGCAGAAGGTGATGGCCAAGCAGGTGACCCGCATGCTGTTTAACCATGGGGCCACGAGGTACGTTGAGTGGGTCGAAAACTGACCCTAACGCGCGCCCGTGGTCATCCCCGACATGCGTTTGTTTCAGCAACGCCGGTGCGGCTAGGCCGTGCGGATCCGCATCGCCGCGTCGAACAAGGCTCAGCCGCCTAGCGGGCTTGCGTCACCGAGACGCATCTGCGACATCACCCCGCCGCCGAGGTGAGGAAAAAGCTTCGTGCCGGGCCAGAACGCCCGAGCGAGAAAAGGGTTAGTTTTTCACGCTCTCGGGTGGGGCGATGGTTCTTCTTTAACGTCAGCGAAGGATTCAGCGGGGAAGATTGCCGCACATTCCTGGCGTTAGGCCGCTTTTCAAAACAGCCCCGCCTCCGGCATCCTGGGGAGGGGGGGCGAGTACAAAAGATCCTGTAACGCACCGAATAGAAGAGCAGCCCGGGATTTGCCATGTATCAAAAAACGCAGGAAATACCATCCTGGGAGAGAGCAATGCCACTACATTTTCACGACATCCAGATATCCAACTTCGCGGAGTTGCATCATTATCTGAACTTGCTTGGCACTGATTATATTTACAGAGGTCAAGCCAACCATCGCTGGAATCTTTTAAGTTCGCTGGAACGCCTCGGAAACGGCGATCCCCATGAGCACGAAAAGAATTTCGACCGCGAATTTCGTCGGCGCGGTCACCATTATATTTCGGATCGAAGCGTTACGGCCAAGGAAAATGTATTGGAACGGCTGGCTTTGATGCAGCATTATAATATTCCCACGCGTTTGCTGGACTGGACGAAGTCGCCTTATATCGCAGCCTATTTCGCAATTTTGGATTCGGTGAAGAATCGAAGCAACTTGACGCCAAGAGAGGCGCAGTGTAAAGAAAAAGAAGAAGATAGGGAAAAGAAAACCGACCATGGAAGGCTGAATTCAGATTCCGATAACAGTGGCTCGCCTGAGACCGCTGAGGTCCCCGATGCTGCGATATGGGCGATCTACAAGCCTTGGCTTGCGAAATGTCGTGAAAAGCTTACGCCGATGATATTGGATCAGCTAGAAAATAGTGAGAAGGTCGATAAGCACGCTCTGGATTCGGCGCGGAATTTGACAGACGAAAAAGAATCTGCAATCAAGGCTTTCAAGCTGCTGTATCATAATCGAAGATACAGCGACTTGTCGGGTGTCTTGTTGCTGACCCCCGATTCTTTGAACGAACGCATTATGGCGCAGCAAGGACTCTTTTTGGCTCCTCTCAATCTCAATGATTCGTTTATGAAGAATTTGGAATCGATGACTGATTCGGTTCCGGTTCCTCAAGGCTGTTTTGATATGCCCGTTATTAAGTTTCGCCTACCTGCGTCATTTCATGGCGAGATGCTACGCATGTTGACGCTGATGAACGTGACCGGGTTTTCACTGTTTCCCGATCTCGAAGGTCTCTCTGAGTGGTTGCGGTCGTTGCCGACGATTGGCGAAAGCACGAGAGCCGGACGGCATGATTTAAGTAACTTTAAGGCACTGCTGAAGTCGAACCTAAAAGCGGATTTGACGGTTCCCAACGAAATAGGTGCTTTGAATAGGGTTGTTGCGGTGTTTAGGAACTGGGGCGCCAATTTAGAGCACTGTTATATAACTAAGACGGAACATAGTATCCATCGCTGGTCGTTCGATGCCACGATGTCGGCGGAAACCGTTCAATTCTGCGAGTCTATTGTAAAGGCGGTGGAGGACGTCAGTGAGGCCGCCTTGCTAGAAAGAATCGAGCGGTGCGTAAAAAGTTGCCCGCGAAAAATCGATTCAAGGGGCGAGGGTAACGAGAACGAAAATCAGCGGCTGGTTTCCGGGCTATTACGACACTTTTCGAGAGAAAAGGGGAGGGATCCTGTTAGAATTGTGCGAGGGCTCATCCGTCGGCGAGGCACGGGCGATAGGTACCTTGCACTTTTATTCGATTTGGCGCGGATATATATTAAGGATGATTTGAGAGATCTGGCTTGCGGGCCGAGAAACCAGTGTTTAGGGTTGATTTGCGGTGACCCGGAAGCCAAGCCGGACCTTCCCTGTAACCCTCAAGCAGGGGAGTCGGTCCGGGTGTTTATGCGAGCGAAGAGTTACAAGGAATTTAGTTGCCCATGATCCATGATGAGCGGCGAAAACAGCTCTGACGCTAAAGGTCAGCCTTGATGCCGAATTTAGACCTTCTGCGGTAAATCCATCTGGAAGCAAATGGGGGCCTTGATCATCGTTCCGGCCACCTTAGGCCGCTCAGGACGAACGCGCCGCCGTAAGCGGTTGATTCTACGCGCCAACGCGACCTATCTAACGCACTTATTTCAGGGTATTGGCCGGATGGATGACCAAGGCCCAAATGGGTTTTCTTGGCGCCCTTTGCGTCTTGGCGAGGGAGGGCCTTCGTTGCCCTAGTTGCGTGGCTCTGCCGCGCAACCCGCCCTTCTGGCTCTGCCAGGCGTCAACCCGCTACAAAACCGCCCAGCATAACATCAAGTACCCGGCCATTGAAATATCCCCAAATCGCCCCCCACACCAGTAAATAGCCTTTGCAAAGAAACACCCTCGCGGTTAAACTCCCCTCCGAGCGAAGGAAAAAAACAGGGCACCCCCATGCAAACCGCCACCGCGCCAGTCGCCAACAGCCACATCCCCATCGACACGGACAACATCGTCCGAGGCTCCAAGCTGCTCGGTGACCTGCGCGACCTGCTGCGTCGCAAACACTACAGCATCCGCACCGAACAAGCCTACCTCGACTGGGCCAGGCGCTACATCCTCTTCCACGGCAAACGCCACCCCAACGACATGGGCGAGGCCGAGATCGTCGCCTTCCTCAACCACCTTGCCGTCCACCGCAAAGTGGCCGCCTCCACCCAGAACCAGGCCCTCAACGCCCTGATGTTCCTTTACAAACAGCACCTCGGGCGGGAAGACCTCGACCTCCAGGGCCTCACCCCGGCCAAACGTCCCCAACGCCTCCCCACCGTCTTTGATCGCAGCGAGGTGGAACGCCTGTTCGTCCACCTGGAAGGCACCCACAAACTCATCGCCGCGCTCCTCTACGGCGCCGGGCTGCGCCTGCTGGAAGGCCTGCGCCTGCGCATTCAAGACATGGAATTCAACCGCAGCCAGATCATCGTCCACGACGGCAAAGGGGCCAAAGACCGCGCCACCCTGCTCCCCCAAGCCCTGGTTCAACCCATCCGCGACCAAATGGAGCGGGCGCGAAAACTCCACGCCCAAGACCTCGCTGCAGGTTTGGGCGAGGTCTACCTCCCCTACGCCCTGGAGCGCAAATACCCCAACGCCGCCCGCCAATGGGGCTGGCAATACCTCTTCCCGGCCAACAACACCGCCGTCGATCCCCGTTCCGACCCACCGGGCAAGATACGCCGCCACCACATCGGCGAAACCTCAATGCAGAGGGCTATCAAACAGGCCATCTCCAAAGCCGGCATCCACAAACACGGCAGTTGCCACACCCTGCGCCACAGCTTTGCCACCCACCTGCTGGAAGACGGCTACGACATCCGCACCCTGCAAGAACTACTCGGCCACAGCGACGTAAGGACGACTATGATCTACACCCATGTGATGAACAAGGGTCCGATGGGGGTGAGAAGTCCCTTGACAAAGCTACCGGGGTTTGAGTAAATGCAAAAAACGCAAGATATGATTGCCAAGGCGACTCTCCGCCCAGGCCAGAACGGAACCAAGCACCTAGTAGAAAAATACGGTGACCGTCTGCTCTGTGTTCGATACCGCTACGACCCGAAGACGAAGAAGCGGTTTACCACCGTCGAATTGATCGAAGCCGAGGCCGCATGGATTGAAGAACGCCCAGTATCCACTGCGAATCGCTCCAATGAGACCCGGCGGCTTGGCGTGCGCATCGAATTCACAGAAACGGATCTGCGGGAAAAGGCCAAGCATCTGGGTGCAATCTGGAGACCTCGGCAGAAGCTCTGGGAAATGAGCTACGAAGATGTGGTAGCCTTGGGGCTGGAGCACCGTGTAAATATCCTAGAGGATGCTGGTTGTTTATAGTATTAGATATCTAATATTAGATGCCTAGTATTAGATATCTAGCATTGGATATCTAATACCAGATATCTAGTCTCTAGTATTAGATACAAATATCTAATACTAGATATTTTAGATAGGACGGCAGCGCCGTCTATTACATGTTGGACTAAACTTCGTGGAACAATACGTCCAATATTTTCTATAATTCAAACTGTTACAAATAATCAGCCGCTCTGAATTAAAGAACGAAAAATGAAGGAATTCAACCCACTTCAATACGAGATCGATCGGGAGTTCCCGCCGGAATACACCGAGCCGGAATTTGAAGTGGCGGATATCTTCAAAAAATACGGCGAAGACTATCGAAAAAATCACGTTATTCTCGGTCCCCAACTCGATGCCATGAAGGCCATCGAAAAATGCCGGACCACCGCCTTGGGCGCACATGTCGACCACTGCGACGAATGCGGCCACAATGAAATCAGCTACAACTCCTGTCGCAATCGTCATTGCCCGAAATGCCGCGCCAGCCAACGGGTCGCCTGGATCGCCGAGCGCGAGCAGCAACTGTTGCCGATCCAATA
>JAABTK010000122.1 GCA_011389885.1 Gammaproteobacteria bacterium
GCCGACTGGCCCTAGTGGTGATACCGGGCCTCAAGGGCCGGCTGGACCGCAAGGCGAAACCGGGCCCCAAGGGCTGGCCGGACCGCAAGGCGAAACCGGACCTCAGGGGCCGACTGGCCCTAGTGGTGATACCGGGCCTCAAGGGCCGGCTGGACCGCAAGGCGAAACCGGGCCCCAAGGGCTGGCCGGACCGCAAGGCGAAACCGGACCTCAGGGGCCGACTGGCCCTAGGGGTGATACCGGGCCTCAAGGGCCGGCTGGACCGCAAGGCGCAACCGGGTCCCAAGGGCTGGCCGGACCGCAAGGCGAAACCGGGCCTCAAGGGCTGGCTGGACCTCAAGGCGCAACCGGACCTCAAGGCCCGGCAGGCCCCAAGGGTGATACGGGATCTCAAGGACCCGCCGGACTAAACGCCCTAATCAATGCCGGGAATGAGCCAATGGGAGACGCCTGCGAGTTCGGCGGCCTGCGTATCGAAACCGGCCTGGACACAAACGGCGACGGCAGCCTGGTGGGGGATGAAATCAACAGCACCCACTATATCTGCAACCCCTTCCTTGAACCTCCTCCTCTGCTCTAGAACGATGAAACCAACGAGGCCTTGGCCGAATACATGAAAAGCAGGGTAGGCGGCGGTTGTTCCAGCATGATCGGTCACAACGCACGGATTGATAGCGGCCGGACAGGAACAAACAACATGCCTTTGGGCGCCCGATTGGCTGCCGCCGCACCGCCTCGGAGATGGCCCGCGTCATCTGCCACAACCGCCCCATCGCAGTCCGGCCCCGGTTTCAATCCGGCCCGGGCCGCAATGGGAGTACAGGCCCCGGTGTGGGTGCGGTGAAAAACGACTTCCGGTCTCTCGACGCCCTGCTTAGGGCTTCAGGGGATCTCACCGAAGTAATTCCTGCGGCTCGTCAGGCGGCCCGAAGCAGCCTGGCGGTGATCCCGGGCAGGTAGGCAAATTATCGGCTGGCGCCGGTTGGGAAAGATCAAACTGGGAGACAACTATGGAAAACAAGACCATTTTTGCGCGACTTCGGCCGCTGCTTATCGGAGGCTTCGCCTTCTGCGCGACCACCTCGGCCGGCGCATTCACCATCACAGGCAGCATTGATTCGAACTACCAGGTCAATTTCGAGCCCTTTCGTCTCAATTTCGATGCGACGGCCGCGGACAACCTGCTGCTGGTGATCGATACCGAGGGCTCCGGGCTCTCCGATACGGAAATCGGCCTGTTCGACCAGGCCGGCAATTTAATCGCCGATGACGACGACGGCGGGACCGGTTTCCTGAGTCGCCTCTCTTTTGGCGCGGGCGGGGCCGATGGCGACCTGGCGTCAGGTGTGTACGACATCGCCATCGGCGCCCACAACACTGACTTCGCCGACGGGCCGAGCGTCACCTCGCATTCGACAGCCACGGGCGGCTACAATTTGAACATCGAGCTTTACGAGATCCCTTCTGCGACCACCTCATGGACCGGGAGCCTGGCCGCCGGTGAAGTCGCCTTTTTCGACTTCACATTGACCGACCCCGTAGTGGCCGCGGATGGCGGCTCTTTGGTCCTGGATACCATCAATTCCACGATCTCCGATACCGAGCTGGGGCTGTTCGATGCGAGCGGCAATTTGCTAGCGGACAACGACGATTACCCCGGACTGGATTTACTCTCCCAACTGGATTTCGGCGCCGCAGGCGGCGGTGATTTAGCCGCGGGCGACTACCGGGTCTACGTCGGCGGATATGACACTACTTTTGCCGATGGTCCGGCGGTGAGTTCCACTTCCGGCTATACGGGCGATTTCGTAATCAACATGAGGACCTCCGCCGACCCGATTATCGTGCAAGGCGGGGTGAGCCCGGTCCCCGAGCCGGCCAACCTGGCCCTCTCCCTGATCGCACTCTCCGGCCTCGCGGTCGGGGTGCGTCGCAGGGGGCGGGAGGCCGCAAAAGACACCAGCCGGGCCGGATAGAAATCCGCCTGCGTAGCCGTCCTTTTAAGCCTTCAGGATTCTTGGCATGCCGAAAAACACGCATAAACCCCGGTCGCAGGGGCGCCCGCCGGGAGGCGCCCCGGCTTTCAGTGGGGCCGAAGCCAAGTTTCGGCATCTAAGCCTCCCGATGGATGCGGAATACCCGGAAGATGGCTTTGTCCACATAAATCATGGGTCGGCGAAAACAAGGGCCGGAACCAAGCGCGCTGAGGAGACGAAAGGTTTGCTGGATAAGCTAGAGGCGGCCGGCGGCGAGCGCACGGATGTCCAGAACCTGTTTCTCTTGACGGCGCGCGAGATCCTGTCGTTACAAAAGAACAATCTCTCGCAACTCAATACCCTGCTTTGGACCGTAAGGCCGATCCGTTGGGTCGGATGGTTGTTCTTGGCTTTCGCGGCAATCGACATCGCCGAGGCCTTGTATACGGTAGAACTGATGAACCCGCTGTCCGAGATGCAGACCATCCAACGATTGGTCGATCTGGTGGCGGTGCCCCTGCTAGGTGTGGTGCTGGTGTTCTGGGGCGGAGGATTTCGCAGAAGGCCATTTGAACTGGTCCTGCTGAAGGGGTTATCCTGGCTTAGCCTTTTTGCGGGCTTGCTCTACCTGAGTTTGGCGCCGCTCAATATGCTGGATGCCCATCGTCTGGATCGCTTAAAGGTCGTCAAGCTCGATGCGGCCGCCGATGATCTTGTGCAAAAAATGGATTTGGCGCGCGACAAACTACAGGGCATCGACTCACCCCGGCAGTTTCAGGCCATCCTCGCCAAGCTCACTCAAGATCCCCCCGCCTTATCATCCGATATCTCAGTGGAGCAGCTCCGAGAGCGTACGCTGCAAGTGGTTAATAGGATAGAAAACCAGCAAATGGCGGCGATTGATTCCGAGCGCGGCGACAATCGCATCAAATTTTGGATTGCGTCTTCCAAGTGGAGCATCAGGGCGGCACTGGCTGGGATCCTCTTTATAGGGGTTTGGTTTATCACCAAATGGGTGCGCAAAGCCGAATATTCAATCCCAAGGCCATGGAAGAAAAAGCACCGAAAGCGCCGAAGCCGCTCCTCACCGACCCCGGCCGGCTAACCTCGGCCGCGGTGCTGTTGCTCTGAAAACACGAGGTTCGTCTGGGAAAATAGAGACCAAAACCCCGGGGTTGCCCAAACCTAGCGGCCGAACCGCAGCATGCGGACGCCACACAACCGACCCCCCTAACGGAGCCCCCGATGGATGAACCCAGGCTGTCGAAATCGGCCGATCCCCGTGGTTTTCGGACTCCCCGGCTTTGGGATCAAAAAAACGCACAAAATGCGCCGAGCATCGCGAGGCGCATCATAACCGATGGGCAAAGGCGCCCCCGCAAAACTCAAACATCCACCAATCTTCCAAACGCGGAAGCAAACGCGGAAGCGGACACCCATTGATTGGCTTGTTTGGCAAGCACTGGCGCTCGGACACGGCAGAGTTCACCCCCCCTAATGACGCCCAGAACAACCGCACCGAGACCACCAATCCCAACGGCCAGTTCCCTCGCTGGGTCTAGAAGCGCGCGGGGGGGTAGTGGCGGGCCGAACGTCTCATCCGCCACGCTGCAAAAGATGGGAAAAGGCGGGCGTCCTTTTCGCTGTGAATTCCTCGACCCCCCAAGCCCCACCCAGGCGCTTTCGGAACGCAGGGCACGCGGAGAACCGCAGCGGGCGCAGAGAGGCGTTTCGATTGAAAGGATCAGCGCCGCACCCGGCATCCGCCGCCTCAGCGGCGAATCCACTTCGCTGGCCCACCCCCTTGTATGACCGCGGGCTTCGAGCCTACACGCCCTGGCCCGGCCGCGTCACCGGGGAAACCCGCACAGCCCGAGGGCTGTACTCCGGGCGGCTAGGCGAGGCCGCTGCCGGGCTGAAGTCCGGGCTCCGGGCGCGGCGGAATTACGCCTCGGCCACGAAACCTAAACGATGCGCCTCGCTGCGCTCGGCACATCCTATGCGACTGCGGACTCGAAGCCTACACGCCCTGGCCCGGCGGCGTCACCGGGGAAACCCGCACAGCCCGAGGGCTGTACTCCGGGCGGCTAGGCGTCGCTTCAGCGCCGGTCAGGCGCAAGCAAAAGCCCCCCCCTCCGCGCTCTCTGCGGTCCTCTGCGCCCTCTGCGCCCTCTGCGCCCTCTGCGCCCTCTGCGCCCTCTGCGCCCTCTGCGCCCTCTGCGTTCCTAGGAGCAGTCGTTTCCGTTATTGGTGCGCAGGCGCACTAGTACAGCCGCCCCTATAACGGCCCTGAACAGCGCGGCAAGGCCTTACGCTGATTGTTCGACCAGCCTCAATCGGGCGCCGGTGGCGGCGGCCTCCAGCAGGTCCAACCCGCCGGCATCGCCCGCGCTAAGTGCGGGGCCGAGACCTGCCTGCCGGCAGGTGCGGACCATCGCCCTCATTGTCCCAATGCGGTAAACGTGCGTGCTATCCGGGGGCCTATCGGCGGACCCGCTACGCCGCCCCGAATCGCCTCCGCCAGGGGACCGCCAGCGTGGTGCGAAGGTTGCGGTGAGGAGGGCATCGACGCCGTGGATCACCATCAGGGCGACCCCCTCGCCCAGCCCGAGTACGATCAACGGGTGTCCTGGTAGCGGCCCGCCGGACTGGCTGTTCCCGCTCGCGCGAAACGCGCTTCTCTCCGTCCCTCTCCCTGCCGCGACAACCGCCTCAAACACATCCCGACAGCCCAATTTCCGCTTCATCACCGCCCTTCGGTGGCCGGAAGGGCTCAAACCGAGTCTTGACGGTGCGCCCGATCAGGGGGATAGTTTGGCGTAGGCTGTTGGTTTTCCCATCCTTGAGTTCGTCGCGGCCGAAGCCGCATGGACGGACGAGCAAACACAGCCTGCACAGCAACGCGCGTCCACCTCGATCCGCGTCGGCGTGCGGACCGAATACGGCGAGATGGGGCTTCGCGAAAAGGCCAAGCACCTGGGCGCCATCTGGCGGCCCCGCCACAAACTCTGGGAAACGAGCTATGATGATGCCCTCGCCTTGGGACCCGCAGACCGCGTGGCGGCCCAGGGAGAGGAGCTGGAAGGTTTCTAATACTAGGTACCTAATACTAGGGACCTAGTATTAGGTGCCTGGTTTCTAGTATTAGTAGCTTGTTTCTGATGCTAGGCACTTTAGTAACCACGGCTACGCCGTACATTGCATGTTAGGCTAGGTAATAAAAAGGTAGATTATGAGAGAAAAATATAAGCGAAGAATTCGAGAGTTTGCCGAACAAGCCTTAGAAGATAAATTGAAACAAAAAATAGCTCCTTACTTCAATTATGTTCCATCCGAAATTCAGGATGCGATAAAAAATGAGGCCACTAATTTTCCACTTCCTGATGAAGAAAGTCTTGGTCCAAGAGATCGTTTAGGCTCAAAGTTACAAAGCATAGGAAGAGAAATTGCTGACAAACTTCTTGATAAAATTACAAAGCAAATAATTCCATTTGTTGAGAAAGATGTCAAACGCCGCAGAAAAGAACTTACAAAAGACCTATCACTTGCAGCCAAAAGCGAAGATGCCATAACAAAGCTTAAAAATAAAATCGAGAATGGTTTTGTGGGAAAAAGTCGTCAATATTGGCGTGGAGCTGATGTCATTATCGCTCCAAAACGTGTTTCAGAAGAAAATCTAGCTTGGACGCATACCGGTGACACTCAAGTTGTAACTGAAACTGAAGAATTGGCACGTTCCATTTCTTGGTTGTTTATGCAAGTCAGAGATATAATGTCTCCATTTATTGACTTTAGGAATAAATATGAGTTTTATGGTGAGCTTGCGGAAACTGCAAATAGAATAATCGCCAGTGGTCGAGAATACAATGAAAAAGATGTTTTTATTGCTATTTTATCAAAAGTCGAAGTTTTCCGGACGGAATGGTCGTCAGGATTAAACGATTACTTCGATAAAGAAAAGACTTTGTTGGATGAAACTGAAATATGGATTTCCAAAAATAGAGATAACGATCATGCCTAACAAGGCAAATGCACTCGGACGGCAAAAAGCGCCGCTCCTTCGTCGCTCTGCTTTTTGCCGCCGGTGATTTGCGACGTTAGGCGAAGAAGTGAAATCCAAACCACCTAGCAAGAGATAAGTCTATAGAATGCCAATCATCAGTAGATTTTTAGGAATTATTATCGCAATGTACTGGGATGATCATTCGCCACCACACTTTCATGCAAAGTATGGAGAGTATGAAATCACGGTAAACATATTAAATGGGGTGGTCGAAGGTAAATTTCCAAAGCGAGCGCTGAAACACGTATTAGAATGGTATGAGCTGCATAAAGACGAATTAATAAATGATTGGGAGCTTTGCCAACAAA
>JAABTK010000123.1 GCA_011389885.1 Gammaproteobacteria bacterium
AATGGTGAATGGTGAATGGTGAATGGTGAATGGTGAATGGTGAATGGTGAATTGTGAATGGTGAATTGTGAATTGTGAATTGTGAATTGTGAATGGTGAGCGGCGTAGGGTGCGTTAGCCCCGCCTTTGCAAAAACACCTAAACCGCAAACGCCCCGAAAGCCAGATTATCGCACCAACCCCGAATCGCCGCGCGGGGCGTAACGCACCATTACCCATGACAAAGCGGGGATGGTGCGTTACGGCGCGCGGGGGTGTTGCTGTGGAATTCAAGCTTGGCGCCGGCGCGCCTAACGCACCCTGTCATTGGCACGGCGCTTGCAATAATACCTTCGGGGGTTGGAGGCTGGCTTGTCGGCGGATGACGCTTCGGTTATCCGCCCGACGAAATGCTGATGCACACCCTTTGTGTGTTCCCGGTTCGGGCGCGCTGCCTACCGCTGTGACGAGCCAAAAAATCAGGCGTGAAAGCTTTGTGGGTTACCACCAGCTCATTTTTCAGGGATTCGCGACCTCTCGCGCGGCGGGGGGTGCGCGGATCCGCGCCAACTAGAGAATTGGAAGCAAAATGAAAGACTTAATCCCGGTCCCCGTGGTTCCCGCGCAGGCCTCGTCCGGCCAGGCCGCTGGCGGCTTTCCTATCGTCGGCATCGGCGCTTCCGCCGGGGGGCTGCCGGCCTTTGAGGGCTTTTTCTCCGGCATGCCGACGGACATCGACCCCGGCATGGCCTTTGTGCTGGTGCAGCACCTGGCCCCGGATCACACGAGCATCCTCAGCGAGCTGATTCGGCGCTATACCCGCATGCCGGTGTCCGAGGTCGCGGACGGCATGGTGGTGCAAATCAACCACGCCTACGTCATACCACCCAATCGGGACATGGCCTTTTTGAACGGCGCGCTGCAACTGATGGAGCCCGGGGCCCCGCACGGCCATCGCTTGCCGATTGACTTCTTCTTTCGCTCGCTGGCCCAGGATCTGCACGAGCGGGCCATCGGCGTAGTGCTCTCGGGCACCGGCAGCGACGGCGCCCTGGGCATTCGGGCGATTAAGGGCGAGGGCGGCATGGTGATGGTCCAGGCCCCGGAGTCCGCCAAATTCGACGGCATGCCGCGCAGCGCCATCGCCACCGGGGTGGCGGACTATGCGCTGACGCCGGGCGAGATGCCCGGCCAGCTAATCGCCTACCGGACCCATGCCTTTGGTCGCCCGCACCCCGTCACCATGCCCCCCAAGGTCGAGAGCGCGCAGCGGAATATCTTTGTCCTGCTGCGCGACCAGACCGGGCACGACTTCTCCCAGTACAAGCCCTCGACCGTTCAGCGCCGCATCCAACGGCGCATGGCCGTAAACCAGATCGAAGGCCTGGAAGACTACGTCAAGTTCATCCAGCAGACCGCCGAGGAGGCGGACGCGCTGTTTCGCGACCTGCTGATCGGCGTGACCCATTTTTTCCGCGACTCCGAGGCCTTTAAGGCCCTGGAAGAGCAGGTCATCCCCAAGCTCTTTGCCGACAAGGACGCCAAGACCGCGGTCCGTGTCTGGGTCCCGGGGTGTTCTACCGGCGAAGAGGCCTATTCGCTGGCCATACTGCTGGCCGAGCGCCAGGCGGCGCTGAAAACCAGCCGCAAGGTGCTGATCTTCGCCACCGACATCGACAGCCAGGCTATTGCCAAGGCCCGCACCGGCGTCTATCCGGCCTCCATCGCCAACGACATCACGCCGGAGCGGTTGGCGCGCCACTTCGTGGCCGAGCCGGGCGCAGGCGGCTACCGCATCCGCAAAGGCATCCGGGACCTGCTGGTTTTTTCGGAACAGAGCCTGGTCAAGGACCCGCCCTTTTCCTGGCTGGACCTGATCAGTTGCCGCAACCTGCTAATCTACCTGGACGGCGATCTGCAAAAGCGGCTTATCCCGCTCTTTCATTACGCCTTAAACCCCGGCGGCTACCTGTTTCTGGGAACCTCCGAATCCGTCGGCGAGTCGGGCGACCTCTTTACAACCCTCAACCGCAAGCAGAAGCTCTACCAGCGCCAGGCAGACAGTCGCACCGCCCAGCCCGCGGGCCTGGGCCGATTCCCGCCGCCAGCGGGCACAGCCGATGCAGGGCATCCGCGCACCGGCGAAAAGGCGACCGGCCCCAAAGCCAAAAAGCCATCGTTGCGCGAGCTGACCGAACAGACCCTGCTGCAACAGGCAACCCCGGCCGCGGTGCTGGTCAAGGCCGGAGGGGATCTCCTCTACCTCCACGGCCGCAGCGGCCTGTACCTGGAACTCACCCCGGGGGAGACCGGCACAAGCAACATCCTGAAAATGGCCCGCGAAGGACTGCGGCGCGAACTGACCACGGCCCTGCACAAGGCCGTGCAAAGCGGCGAAACCGTGCGCCGCCAGGGCGTGCGGGTAAAGACCAATGGCGACTTCACCCTGGTCGATCTGACCGTCCTCCCGACCCCAGGCGCCGACCCGGCCGCGTCCGAACCGTCCTTGTACCTGGTCATCCTGGAGCCCGCGCAGGCCCCGGTAATCAGTGGGCCGTGGGCCGCGGACAGGGCGCCGATGTCATTGCCGGCGCCGGCCGGTGAGGATGCCGCCGCCCGCATCGCGGCGCTAGAGCAAGAACTGCGGGCCAAGGACGAATATATCCAGAGCAACAGCGAGGAAATGGAGGCATCCAACACCGAACTCCGCTCGTCCAACGATGACATGCAGTCGGTGAACGAGAGCCAGCAATCCAGCAACGAGGAGCTGGAAACCGCCAAGGAGGAGCTGCAATCGGTCAACGAGGAGCTGGCCACGGTCAACGCCGAGCTGCAAATCAAGGTGGCCGACCTCTCGCGCGCCAACAACGACATGAACAACCTGCTGGCCGGCACCGGCATTGCCACGATCTTCGTGGACCTTGAGTTGCGTATCCTGCGCTTCACCGCCCCCGCCACCCAAATCGTCAACCTGATCGACGACGACATCGGCCGGCCCATGGGCCACATCAGCTCCAAACTGCCCGAGCATCACGACCTGAAGGCGGACACCCAGGCCGTGCTCGACACCCTGATCCCCAAGGAGGCCGACGTGCGGACCACCAGCGGCCGGTGCTACGCCATGAACATCCAGCCCTACCGCACCGAGGGAAACGTCATTGAGGGCGCGGTGCTCACCTTTGTGGATGTGACGGCGGCACGCCAACAGCGCGAGGCCCTGCGCCTGAACGAGGAACGGCTACGGGTCGCCCTCAGCTGCGCCTCCATTTCCGTTTTCAATCAGGACCGCGACCTGCGATACACCTGGATTCAGGCCCCCGACGGCGGGCTTGCGGCGGAAGAGGTGATCGGCAAGACCGACCTCGAGCTGCTGCCGGAGCCGGAGGCCGCGGCCCTGACGGCGATTAAGCAACGGGTGCTGAAGACCGGAGCAGGCGCACGGCAAAACGTCCGAACCACGACAAAAGGCAAGACCCTGGTGCAGGACCTGACCCTGGAGCCGCTTCAAGATCCCGACCACAACATCATCGGGCTCACCGGCGCCGCCCTCGACATCACCGATCAACCAGGCCGGGAGGGCGCGGGCGCGACCAACGAACCTTTAGCACCTAAAAATAGCGGAGGCCGCCCATGGAAAACCAGTACCACCAACGCATGAACCCTGCGGTTTTGCGGCAAAAGGCCGAGGCCGTTCTCCGCGCCAAGGCCGCCCGCATGTCGGAAGACGGCACGCCCCTCTCGCCCGAGGAGATCCGCAAAACACTCCACGAACTGCGGGTGCATCAAATCCAACTGGAGATGCAGAACGAGGAGCTGCGCACGGCCCAGGCGGAGATCGAGGCCGGGCGGGCGCGCTATTTCGACCTCTATGACCTGGCCCCGGTGGGCTATTGCACCGTGAGTGAAAAAGGCCTGCTCGTGGAGGCCAACCTGACCGCCAGCGTCCTATTGGGCGCCGCCCGCAGTGCGCTAATCCAGCAGCCAATCTCCCGCTTCATCTACAAGGATGACCAGGACACCTACTATCTGCACCGCAAAAGGCTCTTTAAGACCGGCCAACCCCAGACCTGCGAACTGCGCATGGTCAAACCAGACGGTGCGCTCATCGCGGTGCATTTGGCGACCAGAATCGTGCAAACGCCAGACCTTGGCGGCTCCGCCCTGGTGGTGCTGAGCGACATGACCGAGCGCCAGCGCCTGGAACGGGCCCTAGTGGAGGCCAAAGAGCGGGCCGAATCCGCCAACTGCGCCAAGAGCGCCTTTTTGGCCAACATGAGCCACGAGCTGCGCACGCCGCTGAACGCGGTGCTGGGCTATGCCCAAATCCTGTTGCAGGATCAAGCGATGGGCGCCGAACAGCAGCGCTCGGTAGAGGCCATTCGCCGCGGCGGCGACTATCTGCTGCTATTGATTAACGACATCCTCGACCTAGCCAAGATCGAGGCCGACCGCTTCGAGCTGTTCCCCGCGCCCACCGACCCAGTTAGCGTGTTTGAACAGATCGCCGAACAGTTCGTCTTTCGCGCCCGCCAAAAGGGCATTGCCTTTGTCATGCAGGGGCTGGAAGATCTGCCCTCCGCGCTGGAGGCGGACGACAAACGCCTGCGCCAGGTGGTGTTAAACCTGCTGGGTAACGCGGTAAAGTTCACTGAACAGGGCGAGGTGCGCCTCGGCTTGGCCCATCGCGCCGGCACGCTCTTTGTCAGCGTCAGCGACACCGGCATCGGCATCTCCAAGGAACGCATCGCCTGCCTCTTCACCCCCTACACCCAGGAGGGGGCAAAGGAGTACAAACGCCAGGGCACCGGCCTCGGGCTGGCCATTTGCAAGGCCCTGGTAGAGCGCATGGGCGGTACCATCGAGGTCAGCAGCAAGGCCGGCCGGGGCAGCCGCTTCGCCTTCTCCATCCCCGCCCCCAGCGTAGCGCCGAAGGCCGAATCGAAGGCGCAGGATCCGGGGTTCGACCGCGTGGAAGGCTACAGCCGCACCGACGGCGAACAAACCCCTTTTTCCATCCTGGTGACCGACGACCTGGAGTCCAATCGGCTGGTGCTCGCCGGTCTGCTGCAACCGCTGGGGTTCGCGGTCATACAGGCCGAGGGGGGCGAAGCGGCCCTTCAGACCTGCCGCCGGCACAGGCCAGACTTGGTGCTCATGGACCTGGTGATGCCCGATCTCGACGGCCTCGCCGCCACCCGGCAACTGTGCAACGAACACCCCAAAATGCCGGTAATCGCCGTTTCCGCCCATGCCTATGCGCAAGACCTCGAAAACAGCCGCGCCGCCGGCTGCGTCGACCACATCCCCAAGCCGGTGCGGCGCGAGGAACTGCTCGCCGTATTGCAACAGCACCTGCCGCTGGGCTGGCATTGGTCGCCGGAACACCGCGACGAAACCGCGGCAAACGCCGACGAGACCGCCCCCGAACAGCCCCCCCCCGAGGCCCTGGCCGCGCTCAAAGAAGCGCTACTCCTCGGCAGCCGCAGCCGCATGACCGCCGCGCTAGAGACCCTCGCCAAAACCGCCCCCCGCCTAGCCAAACAAATGCAACAAGGCATCGAAGGCTATGACTACGACACCGTCACCACGCAAATCGACGACCTATTACCGCAGGAGTGACTGATAACGCAAAGGCAAATAACGCAAAGGCAAATAACGCAAAGGGCGCGAAGGTTTTTTAATGGTGAATGGTGAATTGTGAATGGTGAATTGTGAATTGTGAATTGTGAATGGTGAATTGTGAGCGGCGTAGCGGCGTAGTCA
>JAABTK010000124.1 GCA_011389885.1 Gammaproteobacteria bacterium
TACGGCCTTAGCGGCCAGCGTTCATGCGCCTGAGAAAAACACCCGGCGACACCCGCCACGGCGTGTTTACGGCCTTAGCGGCCAGCGTTCATGCGCCTCCAGGGGTTTTTCGGCCTTTGGGTTCAATGGCTTAGACCCCCAAAATGGCGGGAGACCGGCGCTTTTCCCGCCGAGGGCGATTTTCGGGGTTTTTTGGGCCTCGAAAATCGTCCAAGTGACTGAATTATAAGCGATGGCGGGAGAAATCTCCAGCCCGTGAGAGGCGTTTGCTCCAAGTGATTGATTTCCGGTCTTTAATGCAGAGGCCACGATTCTGGGGTGGTATTTTTTCCTCCGTCCCGCCACAAAACCCTGTAAAATGAACGGGAAAGGCCGGTCAGTTGCGGTAAAACGGGGGATTGTTGGAACCTCGCCAGTCATATTACCGAGGGCGGCCGCAAAACAGGCGGCGCAGCCGGCGAGGGGTTGGCGGTTGGGTACAGCTTTGGGGCGGCTTGCGCTGGGTTGAACAGAGCCGGTGGCGGAGCCGCGGGAGGGCCGTTAGGCCGCTGATGGTTCCCAGGGCGATCAGCAGCGGGATGGATAAGGGTCCGGTGAACAAGATGGATGCGGCGATCAGGGCCGAGGCCGGGTACAGGATGCCGAAAAAGGCGGGGTCGCTGCGCCAGAGGCGTCGCAAAAGGGTGTCCCGGTCTTTGAGGGCCCGCCAGGCCGCCAGGGCGATGCCGGGGGGCAACAGGTAATAACCGATAAAGGCGAGGAAAGTGAGGCCCTGATGCGGGGTCGGGGCGGGTGCGGGCCCTGCCGCCGGCGGGGATGCCCCGAGAAGGTTCGACCAAAGCTCCGTCAAGGCGCCGCGAATCTGGGCATGGTCCTTGATGGTGGCCAGCAGGGTCCAGTAGACGGCCACGATGCCGATGAGGCCGAGCCAGAACGAAATCTTCTGCATCCGTTTGTCGCGCACCCCTTCGAGAAAATCATCGGCGCGGTCCATTTCGTCCTTAATGAACGCATATTCCCGCTCCAGCCCCAAGGCCGCCTGCTGACGGGCGAAGATCTCCTTGCCCTGCATTTGGGCGCTGAGGTCGTGAAACCAATAGTGGTTGGTAAAGAGGATGAAGTCCCGCCGCAGTTGCTGAAAGCGGGTGTCGCCCCAGGTCTGCACTTCGCGGGTCAGTTCTTCGGTGGCCACCGAGATGCGGCCCGAGTAGTAGCGCAGCGAGGCCTGAGAGAACAGGGCGACGATGAGCATGCGCTCGTAGTGATAAGGCACATGCTCGGGGCCGATGACGTGATTAAAAAACCGGTTATAGCCAAGGTAGGCGTTGGAGAAGTCGGTGTAACCGAACAGGGCGCCGCTTTGCTGCCAGATGGGGAAGGCGTCTTGGGTGAGGCGTTGCTGTACGAATTCGTTGTCGTAGGCATAGCCGTTGAGCCAGGCGTCCTCTTGGCGGTCCACGAAAAGGGCCAGGGAAAAGAGCCTTTCCAACTCGCGGGATCGGTCGCCGCCTACTCCGGTTGCCGGGGCCGGCCCGGGAAGGCCATAGGCTACGTTGACGAACATGCGGTCGTCGTACAGTTGTTCGAAGCCCTGAAAAAACGCCCTCAGGCTGTTTCCGCCAGGGGCGTCGCAGTGGCAGGGCAAGGTCTCGCCGAAGAAGCGTTCGAGCAGCCAGATGACCACCGGGGAGAGCAAGGCCCCCATTTGATCGGGAATGAACAGGGCGGCGCCCGGATCATGTTCCCTGCGGGGCGCGACCGTCTTGAGTTCGCCGCCCTGGAGCAGGCTCAGGCGGCCGATCTTGCGTTCGGTCCATTGGGCGCGAAAGGCCTGAAACAGCAGACGGGCGGTGCGGGTGAAACTCAGCCAGTGGCCGAACTGCAGGGCCTGGAGGGTTTGCAGGCGTGCGGGCGTGGCAAACAGCAGGTCATCCCACCAGGCCGCGCCTTCGCCAACCTCCAAGTGGGACACGACCCCCCCCCGAGTGCGCGCCGCCCCCAGCTCCGCCAGGGCCTGCGGCGTCACCGAAACGCCCAGCAGGTAGATGCCGTTGAAGTATCGATACAGCCGCACCGAATCGATGCGAGCGCGGTGGGGCGGCCCGCTGGGCAACTCGGGGTCTTCCAGGGTGAGTTCGCAGTAGGATTCGGCTTCGGCCTGGAGCCGGTTCCAGCGCCACTCGCGGATGGGCTCGATCCCCTGCGGCCCCCGCCAAGGGTCCCTGTGCGGGTCGGGGGAGGTGTCCGTGTCGAACAAAAAGCGCCGAATTTGGGGCTCGAAGAATCGATACGCCTCCGCCTCCAGCGCCTCGCGGTCGCCGATTGCGCCGGCGCCGAGGGTGTCGGCGTTCATGGGCCGGGTGGTATAGCGGTGGCGGACGATCGCCCCCGAACGGCTCTGGCGCTCAATGGCCCGGTCGAAGCATTCCGCGGCGGGCCGGCGGCGCGACGCCCCCAGGCTCAAGCGCGCCTGGTCCAGGATCAGCGGTAGGAAGAAGGTGCAGCCGTAATGGGCCAGCGGCCGGCCGAAGGTCAGCCGTTTGGCCAAGATGGCGTCAATGTATCGGCGAAGCGCGCTCGGCTCGGGTGTGCCGCCAAAGGAACCCTCGAAACCGTTTTTTTCGCCGTAAAGACGAAGCGCCCCCTTGTCCTGCGACCTGCAGGACCATGCCGCCCAACGGCGATGCAGGCAATCGAGCCAACCGTCGGAGGATTCCCACTTATCGCGGTCAAGCGAAAACGCGGCGCAGCGGTCCGGATCGTACCAGTCGGTTTGGTGAAAATGCCGCGTCGGGTCGGTATCATAGCGGTCGCGAAAGCCGAACCCCCGATCATGGTAGAGCACCAGCAGGGGCGCGCAATGGAGTGACTCGCCCTTGGCCGTCCAGGGGTGATGCAGGCGCTGTAGCGCATGAAAGGCCAGCAGCAGGAGTTCGCGAACGGGTTGGTCGGTCGTATTGAAGTCGTGCAGCTGTCGCGGAAAGACTACTGCGGTGAGGTCGCGAAACGCCCGAATCCGCCCCGCCTCGCCGAGGGTGTCCAGCATGGCGGCCCAAAAGCCCGACGCAAACGAGGCCGTGGCCGATGGTGAAAAGCTCGCCTGGCTTTCCAGAAACCCCTGAAACCCGCCCTCAGCCAGCAAGTCGCCATAACGGGCGGGATCTTTGAACCACTCCCGCCGTTGATCCGCGGTCAGGAGCAGCGACAGCATGCGCTCCCGTGGCGTCAAACGGCCCAGCCAACGCGGGCGATGAGGCGCCGCGGGCGCGGCGCTGAAATCGGCCAGCACAACCGGCTCAAGCGCCAGGCCCCGCTGCTGCGCACAGGATTTCCAATGCTGAACCAAGGGCGGGGGACTCTCCCCCTGATAGGGCGACGCTTCGCCATGGCCAAGGGGCGCCAAGTCCACCAGCACCAGGCGTCCGCCTTGGAACCCCGCCGGCAACTCCGACTCACGATACAGGCCGCCGCGCCCGTCCGCGGCCCCCAGCACCGCATGCCCGAAACCCCATCCCGACTCCCGGCCCCGGCGCAACAGCCAGCCCCAATCGCCTGCGGGCTCGGCGCCCGCGGGGGCCCTGTTGTCCGTAATGAGGACGAAAAAGGGTTGGTCAGACTTCTTTGCGGCCATGGCGTCTCTCCTGGGTGTTCCGAATGGAACCATACTGCAACAGGCGGGATGCGTCATCTAAGGATTTTCGCCGGGCGCAATACCGGGCGGGCCGTGGGCGGGAATTGAAGCTGTACGCCTTAGCGCGTGTGCGCTGAAACCCCCAGGCCTCTTGTGCATCAAACCGGCCATGCTGCCCGCCTGGGGTGCAAAGGCCCTGCCTTTGCATAGCGCGGCCTTAGCGGTTAAGGCTTCAGCCGGTTGACCTTTCAGCCCCCCCCCCCGGTTAAAGCCTCAACCTCCGAATGCAATGCAGGTTTCGGCGCGCCGGTGTGCGGCGCTTTGGGTGAAGTGCCGAAACCCGGCGCCGGGCGGGGATGGTGCGTTTCGGCGTGCGGCGGCATCGGTGTAAAACCCACATCCGGTGTCGGCGCGCCTAAAGAACGGTTCAAAGTAACCCAAACAATCATAGGTCGGGTTGGGTTCGCGTGACCAGAGGTGTGTGGTCGAGTCGTACCAGGTATTTTTGAACCGCTACTTGGTTTTCATGAGCGGGTTAAGAAGCTGTGGTGATAGGTGCATGCCGTGCTTTTCGGTCAGGTCAATCAGGTATCGTTTGTAACATTGGGCTGGCAGATGGCCCAGTTGACAGGTCAGATTCAGCACGCCAAGCGTGCCGATGACTAGCAGGCCCATCCGCCTGGCCTTGCGGCGTGCGGTCAGACCGTCCAGGCAAACATAGTCGGCTTGAATCTCCTTTGCCAGGGTCATGGCTTCTAACTCGCCTGAATGTAATCGTCCGTGTGCTCCGGATACAAACCGTGTGCCGAGGGCGGAGATTTACCGGAGTTGTATCTGATCTGGCAGCTTGAACTCGCCCAGCTCCTGCATGACTGCTTGCGGCAGGTATATCTCGGTGAAGCACTGCGTGAATAGTGGCAGCGCCCCCGGCTTTGCCAAAAAACAACGGGCTGGTATTAGCGACGATTTTTATTTTTTTTCCGCTATCTTGTTTGCGGTGGAGATGTCCTCTTCTACCACTTGGTCATCGAGTATGAAGCCGGTATCAAAGTGCGCCTGAAGTCGAGCCAGGAAGGCTTCGAAGCTCATGCCCGCCATGGCCGCGGCCGCTGAAAAGCTGACCTTGTGCGCATGGTAGAGGCTGGCTGCAAGAAAAAATTCCATCGCATGGTTGCCGAGGGGCTCCAGAACCTCTTCAAAGTCGGCTTGTAGCTGAACTTGCATATCAATTCTCCCTTTGGAGGTTTTCTGAGTGGCGTGGTTATCGGCTCAGTTAGCGGCTCGCCTTCGCCCGTGGCCTTGAGGCCGGGTGCGCGAGGAAAGCTAAGAGCCTATACCGAAGGCCAGTCGTTGCCTGCATCGCGCTTGCAAAGCGCCCCACAGGCGGCGCTGCGGTTTTTCCGCGTCATGCCGCTCCCGCGGCGTGACGCATCCGGGGGCGCTCCCGCGCCCCGTGCCTTCTCCTCGGCGCGGGGTGATTCGCCGTGCGTTAGCCCCGCCTATCCCAAGGCCCCCGCATTCAAGCTATCCCGGAAAGCGAGTGATTGCACCCAGTCCCGAACCGCCGGCGGGGCGTAACGCACCATGGCCGGCGCCGGGCGGGGATGGTGCGTTACGGCGCGCGGCAATGCAGGTGTTGAATTCGAGTTTCGTGGTTGGCGCGCCTAACGCACCCTACGCGGACTACGCGGACTAAAAAGCCCGGTCTCCGCATTAGAAAATCGCTTCAGCGATTTTCTAGTTTACGGCCTTAGCGGCCAGCTTTAATGCGCCCCAACCGAGGCCCCGATGGTGTGGAACAGTGCGTGTTTACGGCCTTAGCGGCCAGCTTTAATGCGCCCCAACCGAGGCCCCGATGGTGTGGAACAGTGCGTGTTTACGGCCTTAGCGGCCAGCTTTAATGCGCCCCAACCGAGGCCCCGATGGTGTGGAACAGTGCGTGTTTACGGCCTTAGCGGCCAGCTTTAATGCGCCCCAACCGAGGCCCCGATGGTGTGGAACAGTGCGTGTTTACGGCCTTAGCGGCCAGCTTTAATGCGCCCCAACCGAGGCCCCGATGGTGTGGAACAGTGCGTGTTTACGGCCTTAGCGGCCAGCTTTAATGCGC
>JAABTK010000125.1 GCA_011389885.1 Gammaproteobacteria bacterium
TAGTTTATAGTATTAGTATCTAGCATTGGATATCTAATGCTAGATATCTAGTCTCTAGTATTAGATGCAAATATCTAATACTAGATATTTTTGATAGGATGGCAGCGCCGCCTATTACATGTTAGCATTCAAATCAACACGGAGAAGCCAGATGGCATCGAAAGAATCAGTAAGCTATCAAATTTTGAAGAAATACGGTTTCTTAGTAGATGGGCCAAAGGATGCGTTAGTAAATTTAAATATAAAGGAGCTTCCTAAGAAGAAAAGCAAGGAAACCTTTAACCAGTGGAAGCTAAGAGTATTTGGAGATAAAGTAGAAATTGAGGTTTACCAAAAAACAATACCAGATCCACGACCTAGAATATTCACATTAACAGAATTTTCAGGCCAAGAGCACCTCCAAAGTATTTTTGAAAAATACGGGAAGTTTAAAGATAAAAAGACAGAAGAAAGAATAAAATCAAAAGAGGAGGAAGTAACTAAAAGGTATACATCATTTTCCAGGGAATCTCTCGAAATGCTATTGGAAGAACAAAAAGAAAACTTGCAAGAGCCAGTCGTTGAATTCGTGAATCGTTACCTTCAAAACGCCGATGAATTTATTGACGCTGAAGAGATGTTAACTGACTTGATTATACAATTTAATAATACGGTAACTAATTTCCGAAAAGCGAAGCAATAAATGCTAACATGCGGGTCAACCTGACCCACCAAGGCGGTGCGCCTATCGGCTTACCGCTTTGGTGGACAGGTTACCCTTGACCGTGAGAGAATTCGAAAAAATCGTTTGGTTTCATCCATCATATGAGGAATAAATCCTATGAGTAAAAATAGGCAAAACCGACAACATGTAGATGTTGTAAAAGCGCTAAAGTCATCAGAGATAAGCGGTATTTACTTTAATGAGTTTGCGCTGGGCGTTTCGAAAAATGATATGTTTATTCTTATCAGGCGGAACGGAAAAGAAGAAGCTGTCCTAAATATGTCTCACATCACCGCAAAATCATTAGCTTTATCACTAACTGAGGCACTTGATGATTTTGAGGAAAAAACAAATCAAAAAATATTGGTCTCTGATGATATTGAAAAAGCACTAGAGACAAAATAGTAGATATAGAGGATTACAAATGAGTTATAGTGTTTCTAGGCAGTATCAGGATGCGCCTCCAATCATGTTTATTTCAACCACAAATACTCATGAAGGTGATTTTATAACGGAGAGATTAGTTCAAAACACCAACTTTATCTGGATTGAAACCCACAATTCAGAGCTTGCCCCCCATTCAAGAAAAGAGAGAAAAAAAGACGGAATTATAGAGTCGCTTGTTAGTAGCAACGCCATAAATGAGCTTATAGAATTATCGCAAAATATAGCATTCAGGAACGCAAAAACTATAACAAGAAGACTTGCCAACCTGATTGAATTATATGATGAAGAAGATATATCTATATCTATTGAGTCATTGAAGACAATGCTAGTATTCATGGCATCTCTTCCTTCTATGTCTTCACGTCCTTCTTTGACGTTAAACGAATACGGTACTTTTCAAGCGAGCTGGAAAAAAGACAACAAAAACCTTACTACGCTACGTTTCAAAGAAGGGTCTGGCCTTGATTATGTCGTTTTCCAAGAAAGTCAGCATAGCGCGACTCCAGTTATTTTGAATGGGCATATGAATGTACTTGATTTTATAGAATATCTCCAAAATCTGAAATTAGTTAGGATACTTGAAGGTTGAAGCATTATGGAGGAGCTTGATAAAGGCACAGTCGCAAGATACTGCAAACCATCTACTATAGATGAGAAAGGCCAACCAACCAGTTCATCTTATCAATTACGCAAACCGAATGAAGAGTATTTGTCAGTGTATTTGCTTGATTATTTCTCCAGCCCAGAAGAATCAGATGCCATCAAAAACGTAGCTCACGTGATGACCAATAAAGGATTCAAGCTAAAGAAAACCGGTCTATTTTCAACGCTCGATATTGTGGGATCAAAACTCTACATAGAACAGATGATCTCTCAATGCATATCTTATAGGTCACTTAATTTACCGCATTGCGGCATATTCCATGATTACGATGATTTAGTAATTTCAGAGCTTTTAAGCCACTGTACCAAGAATTGCTACCCTACATCGTTGTGAACCGTGAAACATGCTGTTTGCATGACTAATTCTAACATACGGGTCAACCTTACCCGCCAAAGCGGTGCGCCTCTCGGCTTACCGCTTGGGCGGGCAGGTTACCCTTGACGTTATGCGCAGAAAAGAGGACCGTATGGAATATAAGAAAGGCGATAGGGTCAAGCACCCAACCAAAGAAGACTGGGGGCTTGGAGAAGTCCTCGAAAATAGCAACGGAGCTACAGTCCGAGTGTTCTTCGTTGGCGCTGGTGAAAAGACTTTATCCTTGCAGTACGTTCAGCCAATAAAGGTTGAAGGTAACGAGGCAAACAGCGCCGTTCTTGATAATCTGAAAATCAGTAAATCTGCAAGCGGAATCAAGTATCAAAGCCTCCCTCAATCTATCCAGTTCTTTCTAGAGGAGTTTCCAGAAGGATTTTACGGCGACAAATTCAAGGAGCATGAAAGAGATTACAAAGAAAAAGCTCATGCCTTGGCGCTTGAACTTTTAGGAAAAGAGGATTTTTCCGGGCTCTTGGAATCAGAAGACTACTTTGAAATAGTAAAACGTGCATTGAAGGTTGCGAACGCAACCAATCTAATATTCCCAAATCAAAAAATGTCATTAAAGGATGGGCTGCAATCTTCTAAGGCACAAAAGAATTTCTGTAGGGCTTTATATTCGCTACTTTATGGTGAGGAAGAATTAGAAAAGCGGTTTGCTGATTTTGCCAAGGTTCTAGAAGATATTGATGCCGCAAAATGGACAACAGCAGCATATTTCTTGTTCATAATTCATCCTGATAAATATATGTTTGTAAAACCAACGATTACGCAATACTCGTCAGAGTTGTGTGGTTACGAGGTAAATTACAAGCCGCAGTTGAATTGGCTAACTTACAAATCCGTTCTGGGCTTTTCGGAATATATCAAATCTGAAATATCGGAGCTAAAACCAAGAGATATGATTGATGTTCAATCTTTCATGTGGTGCATCGCCCCTGGAACATATCATGGCGCATAACAAGGCCGTAAACTCGGACCCCAAAAAGCTGCGCTGCACTCCGCTTTTTGGGTGCGGTTATGGCTGGCGTTAGCCGCCACACGAACAAATTTCTCGGAGAACCATAGTTTGTTTGAAGCCATTCTCGTGAAATTGAGAAACTTTGTACGTGCGAACAAATATATCGTAACGATTCATGCTGCGGATGAAATGGATGAAGATGACTTATCTATTTACGACATCGAACGAGCCATTCTTAATGGAGAAATTATCGAGCGCCAAAAGGATGATGAAAGTTTAGAATCTAAATATTTAATTCGCGGAAAATCACTCGATGGTTATCCAGTCATTGTGGTCACAAAAATTGGGCCGAGCAATAAACTAATCATAATCACGGTATTTGAAGATGAATAGTAGAGAAAAAGTTCAATGCGACCTTTGCAGTCATGACTCAGCTGAAATTCGCAGAGTCACCAGAAGTTATGGGAAACATGAAAAGCTTTTGGTCATTGAAAACGTACCAATTGTAAGCTGTCCGCATTGCGGAGAAAGCTATATGACAGCAGATACTATGCACGAGATCGAAAGGATAAAATTGCATCGAAAGAGTTTTGCGGTCGAGAGAACTGTACCTGTAGCAGAGTATGCGTAATTATATTTTGTAATAATCCAAGCCATTATTAATTGAAATATAGGCTAACAAAACGCTCAAGCCAACGCACCAAAGGCGCGCGCGGCTTAGCGCAACCGTTAGGTGCCAGAAAAATGCCAGGATTCAGAGTCTCCGTGAATGGAAAGGAAATCGCCGCAGTATCTACGGATGACTTAAATATATTATCAATTCGGGTCCATGGTGACGTTTTAGGTGAGGAGTTGGCTGGACTTCAAGTACTCGGGGGCAGCTATAAAGGGGATGATTCAGATACACATCTAATATGGGTTGATGAATACGCAATAAAAGAAAATGATGAAGTCGAAATAATTTTTCATGAGTCGATTAAGTCATCATGTATCGGCAAGACAATTGATGAACTTCATCCGGAGTCAGAGTCATCTTCGGAAGAAGATCAAGCAATAGACGAACTTTTTAACGATTTATCAATACAACAAAAAAAACGGAATTATTTATCTATCAGACTGCAACCTTCGTCTGGGGAACCAGTGATTGCTAGAACAAACACCGATGATTTCAGTTTTCATTGGAGCGTGATGTGGAAGTGGTTGCACCCTGAAAAAGCATCAGTATGGCTTACTTCAAATACACTAGAAGACATCAAAGAAAGGAAGAATGGAACCAATCATGCAAGGTTAAGCCTTCAATACGCACAGAGCATTAAATTTTATGCTGGCACCTAACAAGGCAAATCCACCGGACGCGCCAAAGGCGCGCGCCGGTGATTTGCGGTGTTATGCCGTAAAAGGAAAAAAGTAGTGAAGACAACGAAATATTTTCAAGCGATCCGGGTCAGACTGGATCGAGAAATAATCAAAGACAAATGGATTCAGTACGTTGTCCAGCATCCTGAGAGAGAATACATACAGACAGATGGACGAATAAGGCGATGGGCTAAAATAGACGAAATGGAAGACCGGTACTTACGGGTGATTTTACTGACGGATGGAGAAACCATCCACAATGCATTTTTCGATAGAGGATTCAAAGCATGAAAGTTAGCTATTTTGATGACACCGACACACTGTATATCGAGTTCCGAGGCAGTGATATAGCGGAAACCAAAGACTTGGATGAAAACACCATTCTTGATGTGGATGCCCAAGGTAGCGTCTGCGCTATTACATTCGAACATGCAAGCGAGCGCACCGACGTGAGTCATCTCATTGTAGAGGGTATTGCGGCATAAGCAGACCATCCATCCGACGCCAGAAAGCGGTGCGGATGATGGTTGGCGTTAGCCGCAAAAGGAAGCACAGGCGTCAAGAAAGAAGAGCATGAAGAAATCAGCGAATGACTTTATTGCCAAAATCGATGACCTAAATTCGTTTTTGAGTAGCTCCATTTCATCTACGAAAGAACAGTACGAAAGAACAGGACACCCAAAAACTTCTTCACAAGCGCCCGGCGGCGGCAGCCCTGCGTCGGTTGCGACGGCCGCACCCATTGCTCGCAAATGACCTCCTGCGCCGAGGCCCGGTTCTTTCTTACCCATTGCCCGGGCGTGCAGATGGACGGCAACGACGACGGCGTCCCCTGCGAGCGTCAGTGGTGCGGGGGCTGAGATTGCCGAGTACGCCTGCGCGTAAATAACGGCAACCACGGCTGTTAGCAACGCAGAGGGCGCAGAAGACAGAGGACGCAAAGGAATCTTGGCTTCCTCGTCGCCGCGCTCCAGCGCCGTTTAACCGCCTGGAGTACAGCCCTCGGGCTGTGCGGTGCTGCGCGTGCTCAGTACTCCGAAAGCGCCTGGGTTGCCAGTTGGTCAAACCGGGTGTCAAACGCGAGCTTGAAACCTCGCGGGTTCCCAAGCCCCAGCCTG
>JAABTK010000126.1 GCA_011389885.1 Gammaproteobacteria bacterium
CCACAAAACTTGGGTGTCCCCGTTGCTGTTGCCCGTTGCTGTTGGCCAATGCCCCCCCCCTGCCCACAAAACTTGGGTGTCCCCGTTGCTGTTGGCCAACAAAATATGGGTGTCCCCGTTGCTCCCCGTTGCTGCCCCGTTGCTGCCCGTTGCTGCCCCCTTGCTACCCACAAAACTTGGGAAAACTTGGGTGTCCCCGTTGCTCAATACCCACGGACAGGGGGTCTGGCAGGTCGCGAACCTGCAAGCCGAGGGCGATTTCTGGAAGACCGCCTTCGCGGCCACGCCTGAGACCGGGTTCTTCTTGCAATCCGTGGATCAGGCGGGCAATGTGGCGGTGGACGACAAGGGGGGGAGAGTACTACAGTTTCCAAAGCGACTGTGTGGAGGTTGACGGTGTGGTTGCCATTGCCGATGAGACTTATACGGGTGAGGCGAGTTGTCATTCCAGCGGCACCCTGTTGACCGAAGGCGCGGTGCAGGTAGGAACACAAGATTCCGCTGCCGACGTCACCTTTAGCGCCGGCAATAAGATCCAACTCAAGCCCGACTTTAGGGTCTTGTCGGGGAGCCGCTTTCGAGCAAGGATCGGCGCCGAATAAGGAGGGGAAGTCGATGAAGAGAGGATATCGCTAGGCGAATTCAGCAAACGAAGAGGTTCCTGCATCATCGGTCTTTGAGGTCGGCGATGGAGTGCGGGAGATCGATAACCGAATCCCCAATCGCCATCAACAGGAGGAAAACCACTGGATAGGCGGCGGCTGCGCCGCTCGTATCGGCTTCAGGGGACCGGCTGTCCCCCTCGGCGTTCGAGCCGTATTGGGCTTGAGAGAAGTTGAACGGGTTGCTCAAGGAAACCGTCCCTTGGGCGCGTGGTCTTTTGGATGTGTCGCATCCCGATGCGGACCGCTGCGCGGTCGAGGCGGCCTGAACAAGAGAGTTTTTATTTTAATTGGTAAAGGTTGTTTCAGCTATGCGATTGGAACTTTTCTATTCCTTGTTTGGGGCCGGGTTAGCGTTAGTGGCTTCGAGCTTATGTACAACGGTCGTGCAGGCCCAACTGCCGCAGGTGCTGTCCTCCGCTCAGCCTGTCAGGGAGACAGATCTCGGTCCAGCCACGATGCGGACGTCGCGTGCATCGACTCCGGATCAAGAGTGGACTCACCACAAGACAGCAAACGGACTGCATCCAAGCGGAGAAGAGCAACGCATGCTCTGGTTTATGAATCATGCGCGCCAGAATCCGGCAAAGGAAGGGGTCTGGCTCGCTAACCTAGAGGACACGGACGTAGACGAGGCCCGCCGCTACTTCGGAGTAGATTTGGATAAGCTGAAGGCGGAGTTCGCCTCTTATGAGGCAAAGCCGCCGGCAGCGTTTGACGCCCGGCTTTATGAAGCGGCACTGGCCCATGCCGAAGATCTCGTCTCCCGCGACGCTCAGGACCTAGACGGTCAATCTGAAATGGTCAAATCTGCTGGGTTCAACTATTCAGCCTTTCGAGGTAGCGTGTTCTCATACACTATTAATGGCCTTTACACGCATGCTGCTTTCAACATCGACTGGGGGTTTTCCGGTGATGGTATGCAAAATGGGCGTCCGCATCGCGTGGCGGTTATGTCGCTAGATACTCATTACTCAAATGTTGGCATTGCCATGGTGAAGGAGACTGATCCGAATACATCTGTAGGCCCCAAAGTTGTGGCGGTCAATTACGCCGCTGCCGATACCGCGTTTGCGGACCATTTCAATAAGTTTTTGGTGGGGACAGTGTGGGAGGATAAGAACGGCAACGGACTCTACGACCCTGGGGAAGGAATTGGCGGTATTGAGGTACGCCCTCATTCTGGTACATTCTATGCCATAACGGCAATCTCTGGGGGGTACGCGATTCCCGTTGAAGCTGATGGAATGTATAGCCTTTCGTTCACGGGCGAAGGAGTGCGCAGCTGCAAAAAAAGCATACTGTCGAGTGGAGAGAGTGTACTGGTCGATTACAGAGTCGAATTAGACGAGTGCCAAGCAGAACCGCCAGTTGCCGCTTTCGCGGCTTCCCCCACCAGCGGTCTATCCCCATTGAACGGGGTCTTGGACTATAGCGGCTCTTATGACCCCGACGGTGAAATCGTCGAATATGCCTGGACCGTCAACGGCTCCCCCCTCTCCGGCGCAGTCACCAGCGGAGACACCAAGACCCTCACGCTGAGTTCGGCGGGAACCTATGTCTTCAAACTCACCGTTACCGACAACGACGGCCTGACCGACAGCACCGAGCGCACCGTCACGGTGGAGGCCCCGGCGACCGCGGGCAAGACCCTGATCTTGACCAACTACCAAAAGCTGGTGGAGTTGTACGGCGTCAGCCGTGCCGACGCGGTGATGCAAAAGCTCGACACGCTGGCCGCCCACAGCGCCGTGCAGGGCACGGTGGTCCGGGTCGAGGAGGATACGAACACGGCCCTGGCCTATAGCGCCCGCGGCGGCGACTACGCGAACAAATTCAAGGCCAACAGCGTGGCCGAGGCCATTCGGCAGCAGGTCCTCGATCACTGGAACGGCCATCTCGATGCGTTCGAATACCTCGTTCTGGTCGGAGACGACCGGGTGTTGCCGATGTATCGACTGAGCGACTTCACCCGAACGCCCGACCCCTCCACCCTCAGCGACAACTACTACGCCGACTACACGGCCACGAACTGCGCCCACTGCGCCGAGCCCTCGCTCTATGTGCCCGACATCGCCGCGGGCCGCCTGATCGAAACGCCCGAACAGATCACCGGCCTGATCGACGCCTTCCTCGCCCAACCCGCGCTGCAGCTGGGCAAGGGCGCGGTCAGCGGCTATGCCGAAGACCTCTTCGAACAGGATTTTATCGGCGATAGCGCCAAGGCGGTGTGCAAGAGCCTGCAAAGCGGCGTCTCCGCCACCGATTGCAGCTACGCCGGCGTCGAAGGGGACCGCAACAGCCTGCTGCAACGCATGCTCCAAACCGAACACGACATCAAGAGCATCAACGCCCACGCCAACTACAACACCCTGGGCTTTCTCACCGCCAGCGACGTCGCCAACGCCGCCATCGACCTCGGCGGCAAACTCGTCTACACCCTGGGCTGTCACGCTGGCGAAAACCGCGCCGGCGCGCTGGACCTGGCCGAGGCCTTCGCCGGGCAGCAAACCCACTACATCGCCAACACCGGCTACGGCTGGGGCGCCGACGGCGTGGTGCTCTCCGAACAACTGCAACTGCTGTTGACCGATCAACTGGTCGCGGGGAGCGCCACCCTCGGAAAGGCCCTGATGCGCGCCAAACAGGCCTACTTCAGCGGCATGGCCGGCGAGAACGGGCATTGGTCCGCGCCCGGCAGCTGGCCCTACCACGAAAAGGTCGCCAGCGAACTCACCCTCTACGGCCTGCCCATGCTCGGCATCCAAAGCGCGCTGGCGGCCCGCCCGGACCCCGTAACCCGCACGCTGCGCGGCGTCACCGCACTCACCGGCGGCGCCCAGCGCAGCGGACTCAGCTACGACTGGAACACGCCCAGCGCCACCTCCACCGCCGAAGGACGCTTCTTCACCCTCGACGGCCAAGTCATCGGCGACCTGAACAAACCCATCCTGCCGCAACTGAGCAGCGACATCACAGACCCCGGACAGGATCTGCATGGCATCGTATTCCGCGGCGGGAGCTACAACGTCATCGACGGGGCCCCGCCGTTGCAAAGCTACACCACCACCACGGGCCACAGCACGGAAGAGGGCAGCTTCAACGCCCCCGGCTGGTACCCCAGCGCCTTCTTTACGGATCGAACGCTGAACCTGAAAGACGGCGACCGCCACTCCATTATCGCTGCCGCCGGCCAATACAACCCCAACACCCGAAAACAACGCATCTTCGCCCGCATGGACTTCGATGCCTATCACCATGCGGGCAGCCAGGACTGGACCGCGCCTGCGGCTTACCTGACCAGCCAGTCTTTGACGGGCAATACAGCCAATGTCAGCGTAACCACCAGCGATGCCTCGGGCGTGGCCGAGGTGGTGGTGGCCCACACTGACGGAAACGGCAGCTGGAACAGCGTCAACCTCGCCGACAATGGCGGTGTCTGGAGCGGCGGTTTCGCCGCCACAGCAAGCACCGAATTCTTCATCCAATCCGTAGACCAAGCAGGCAACGTGGCGATATTGGACGACAACGGGGCCTATTACCGCTTCAGCAAGGCCACAAGCGGCGACTGTCAGGAAGTGAACGGCCAGGTCGTGATCCAAGGCCCCAAGACCTACAGCGGCGTCGCCAACTGCCACGCCGCCAATAGCCTCTCGACCAGCGGGCGGGTCGAAGCGGGGAGCGCGAGCGCTACAGCGCAGCTGACCTATAGCGCCAGCGGCAGCATCCGGCTCAACCCCGGTTTTCGGGTGCATCGCGGCAGCCGCTTTCATGCCCGCATTGCCGCCTTGCGGATGAAGCGCCAAGCGCCTGCCGGCGCTGACTCGAACGCCCCGCCCGCTTCGCGCATCAAAGCGCTTGATGAACCACCGGCCGCGCCGATTCGCCTCAGCTACGCCGAACTCCCGGCGGCGCTGCAACGCCGGCTCGACCCAGACCTGGCCCAAGACCTAGGCTTCGAAAGCGACGCCGCGGGCGAATACATCGTCTTCGCCTATCCCGCGGACCTGCTCGGCCTCGACCGCAACGGCCTGCCAGACATCTACCTCTACACCGCAACCCGCGACCGGCTCGAACTCATCAGCCTCGGAACCAACGGCATCGCGGCCAACGGCCCCAGCCGGACCCCGCGAATCGACGGCGGCGGGCGCTACATCGTCTATGCCTCCAAGGCCGACGACCTCACCGCGGATGCGCCCAACGCCTTCAGCGACATCCACCTCTACGACCTGCGCCATCGCACCACCCAACGGCTGACCGGCGCACCCGAACAGGGCGACGCGGGCCGCCCCGACCTGGCCACCCGCCCGGCCTGGGTGGTGTATGAACAATCGGCCCAAGGCGAAAACCGGCGCGACATCCGCCTGCAAGACCTCGACTGGCCGCAAAACCGGGCTTTGCAACTCACCGACGACCAATCGACGGACCATAGCCATCCGCTGATCAGCGCCGACGGACGCAAGCTCGGCTACCTGGCCGAGCAAACAGACGCCTGCGCCATCGTCGTATCCGATTTGACAACCGGCGAACCCCGAGCGTATCCTTGCTTGAAAGAAGAAAACCTCGATCGCGAAGGGATTGAACCAACCGAGATCATCCAGGCAATCGAACGGCGATTGCACGGCGGCGATTGACACAAGGCGGGATTCAGGGATGAATCATGAGTGGGTTACGAGTACAGCCGCGGCTAAGTGTAACATCGCTCCAGCGGTGTCACGCATCTTGAGACGCTCCTGCGTCGCGTGTACGCCGTTTTCACTTGGCGCAGGAGCGTCCAAGATCGGTAATAGCGCAGGAGCGGTGTTAGCAGTAAATAATGCCCCATCCTGTTTTGCCTGTTGCAGGGGCTAGCAGCTAGAAACTGTATATTCTCGTGGCTAGG
>JAABTK010000127.1 GCA_011389885.1 Gammaproteobacteria bacterium
AGACCCCAGGTGCGAGTTATGCCATAACAGCGTGAAGTCGCCACCAAAGCGGTGGCAGGTGTCGCGATAGCGCTGCATCAGGGACAGGGCTTGGTCGCTATAGCCCAGCCCCAGGTAGCGCTTGGCGATGACGGAGCATTCCATGACGATCAGCGGGCGCTCGCACAGGCGCAGGGGGCGGCGCCGCTGGAGGTCGTAGCGCGGATACTCGCGGCAGGCGCCGCAGCGAAAGCCGGGGCGGTCGGCGTAGCTCAGTGTGCTGTCATAGTCCAGGCCGTTGGCGTCCCAGAGGCGCGCGGTGGTGGGCGTTTCCCAGCGCAGATAATGCTGGCGGCCGCCGAGGCTGGGCTGGTCGATGCCTTCGTCATCCGGCACACGGCGCAGGGTCTGCACTGAGTGGCTCATGGCCTCGGGCAGCGGTAGGTGTTGTAGCCGGGGCTACCTTATTTTGCAAACACCTTCTCACGTTTCGAGGACGAACCTTGCTGAAAGCCGATCCAGCAGGTCGTAAATGTCACAACATCTCGTTTCAAAATGCCGGCAGACATTTGGGATCTTGACCTTCTTGCTGTCGGGGCCGACCAAGGTCTCATGGGTGACGACGGTGGCATCCAACACCTTAGCCTTGGCGATCAACCATGGGTCGGCCCCTGAAAGGAAAAGATTTCGATTGGGTTCAGCGTAGCTGGGAATGCCCTGCACATAATTGGCGATATCTGCAAAGTGCTGCTGTGTAGCAGCATCATCAATAGCCAGAAAGTGTGAATCGCGGCGTTTTACTCAATCGGTTAGGGTATCGCCGTCGGACAGCAGTTCTGTGCGCACCATCTCGATGCTCGCGACTTGACCATTCTCAGCTTGAGCGTCCAGCCAGTCCCAAAAACCTGGAACAATATGCATTCGGTAGTGAACATTCTCGGCGGCAATATAGCTTTTGGCATCAAGAAGATAGCGATACGTCACAATCCCACCGTCTTGTGAGCGAACTCTGCCATGCGGTGCGGCTTGACGCCAATGAGTTGGTGCGCTTCCCGGAGAGACAAACGACCGCTGAGCGACTCGATGGCGACGGCCTGAGAGAGCCGTTTGCTGACGCGTGTCGGCAGCAGCCGGTAAAAAGTGGGGCCGGTTGTAGCGCTGTTTTCTTCGGATTTTGGCAGGCGGTGTGCCGCTAAACGCCGTTCTATATAGCCGTCATAGTCGGGCTTACTGATTAAACCGAGTGCGCGCGCGCGGCGGGCAATGACCCAGCGACTGACGTGGAAGCGCTCAGCCAATGGCGCGAGATTGCGCTCCCACAGGATATCCAGTTGCCATTGTGGTCTAAACGCTTCTTCTGGCGCCAGAAATTCCGCGGCAACTGCATTACAAAACCGCTCAGTCTGTCGCTCGGCCTCCGCGTCCGCATCCAAGATGCCGGACTGCCCGAGCCAGATGTGGGCTAATTCATGGACCAGCGTGAAGTGCTGTGCACCGGGCGCATCGGCGGTGTTGATGAAGATCACCGGCGCATAGGCGTCCACCAGGGCGAAGCCGCGGAACTCACGCGGATTGAGTGGGCGCCGCGTGTTATTGCCGACGAAGCTGCTCCGCATGACCAAGACGCCGGTTGCTTCGATGCGCTTCACCAACTCGCGCATGTTGCTGCTGCCGTCACCTGTGCGAGGAACGTCGGGCAGCCCCAGGCGTTCCCGCATCATCTCCGCCACGGCTTTCGGCTCATTGTTCAGGCTGATAGAGCCAACGAACGGCACCGGCTCGGCGTCCTGCTCGATGAGGTAGTCGCGATACCAGGACTGCCGGCGCCAAGCGGCGTTAATGGTATCGCGTAATGCGGTGCTGGCTTGTTGCGAACCATGATCGCCGACTGTGCGCAGATCGGGGATCGGCAGTTCCTCCCCTGGGGGCTGCGCGAGAAACAGGTAGCCAAAGGGCGTATGGGTCTGTTGCGCCCACTGCTGGGCTTGGCGGAAGGTCGGCAGAGACTCAGCCATTTCCCAGTCCGCGACCCGCTGAAGTTTTACGCCCAGTTTGCGGGCAAGCGCCTCCGGGCTGAGGCCGGCACGTTGCCTCGCCCAAGCGAGCATCTCCGGATTGATCAGGGCTTGTGTCACCGTGCGCTACGTCGTCGTCCGTCCGCCTTAGTCGAGCGTAAGCAGGCGGCTATCCTCATCAGCGCGGCGCTGGCGTTTACGGTACGCGTCAATCGTTGGGGCGACTTCGCACCGATACGCCGTATGCAGCGCTTGCAACTGTTCGCGGTCCACATGCTGAGTCTCGTCGGTCTCAACGAGCTGCTGCACTAAGCTCGTCAGGGTCTTAGGTTGCCTGGGTTTTCTCCGCAGCTTCTTGGCTTTTCGTGCTTGTCTTTCAACTTGGGAAGATTGGCCGACTATGAGGTTTTCCTATCAGCATGACCGCCAGGAATGATCCGCAGTGTCGGCAGCGTGAGTGTTCCGAGCGTTGAGCGCGCTGTGATGCGAGCGATTTCTTCGCGGATGGCGCCGATCACCATTGAGGCGCCGTTGACCTCGACGATGGAGCGCCTTCTTTCTGGTGTAACGTCGTGATCATAGAAACTGAGCCAGGCTTGCGCGGCGACGTCGATGCGATAGGGGGCGTGGGTCTTCGAGGCTTCTGAAGGGATCAGTTGAAGCTCGACACCCATGCGATACTCATAGGGCGCTTCAGGCTCGGGGTGCTCTCCCTCGCCCAACTCGACGTTTAGCTGAATCTCGGTCTCCGTAAAGTCGAAGGATGGCGCCCAGTGAGACGGCGCCTCTTCCACCGGGAAAAGGGCTTCGACGCTAACGCGCTTGAAGAGCAGTTGCCGCAGCTGCAAGGGTGACAGTGTGAGGCTCTGGTCCATTGCTTCAGCCTATCGCCAGCTCGTCCAAGCCATAGGCGTCTCCGTTGGCGCTCGACTGCGGTCGGATGGTGCTTCGTGTCGTGAACAGGTCGACTTGGCGATAGTGACTCTGGGCGGTTGGTGCTGATGCGCTCGGTTGTTGTGCCAATTTGATCACCAGAGGGCGCACCGATGTTGTGCCGTTGCTGTTGTACGACAGGCCAGCCCGCCTCGCGAGCCAGGCGAAGGCGTCGGGTATCGCAGCGGCAACGCGTAAGAGACGGTCCATCGGTTCGGACTGTTTGACATCATCATGTTTGTATTTGGAGAAGGCGACGGTGCCGCCGCCAAAGATCTGGGCAGCCTGTGCCTGGGTGATGGCCCACTCACTCAAGAGCTGATCGATGGCTTCGGCAGGGAGCAAGCCGTCGACCTGCTTCTGGAATTTGATCATGGCGCGTTTGTTGGCGCGGGTTTGAGTGGCGTCTGCCTGTTCGCTGCCGCAGGCGTCACACACTGAGAAATGGAGATCCAGTTCGGTCGTTTCGCCTTGGTATTCAACAGGATTCTTCCCGATTTTGAGATGCAGCGCTCCCTCACCACAGATCGGGCACCGATCGTTTGCTTCGCTCATCGTTACGCTACCTTTTGTCTTCCGGTAGGTGGCAGGAAGCCACCAACAGCAACTGCCCGGTCTTGGCGATCGCGAACTTGATGTAATACTCGACATAAAATTCTTTGCGGGCTTGGGCTATCCATTCACGGCGCACGACTGAATAGGCATCGCAAGCCGCCCATGGACCATTGGGGCGCTGCACGCACCACTCCGCGCCTCGAAAACGGCCTGATCGCACCGCGCTTGCCACTAGATCGCAGAGGTCGTCCGTGTCCAGTGACCACTTCTGCAGGTCTTTAGCGCACTTCTCCGTCCAAGCCTGCACCGCCTGCGCACCCGATCCTGCTAGTAGGGCCAGAACCTTCTCAGCAGCATAGAGCGGGCCGCCCTCAATCTTGCGAGAGGCCCCATCTTGCGAAGGAGGATCGCCAACAAACTCGCTGACAACTGCCTTGTTTACCATTATGGTAAGTTAGCCTGAATTTTTCGAGGGCTGGATCGATAGAATTTTTCTATCAGACCTGTACCGACCTTGCCAACGCCGCATAAAACCGCCGATCGGCCTCAGACCCCAGGTGCGAGTTATGCCATAACAGCGTGAAGTCGCCACCAAAGCGGTGGCAGGTGTCGCGATAGCGCTGCATTAGGGCCAGGGCCTGGCCGCTGTAGCCCAGGCCCAGGTAGCGTTTGGCGATGACGGAGCATTCCATGACGATTAGCGGGCGCTCGCGCAGGCGCAGCGGGCGGCGCTGCTGGAGATCGTAGAGCGGATACTCTCGACAGGTGCCGCAGCGAAAGCCAGGGCGGTCGGCGTAGCTCAGTGTGCTGTCATAGTCCAGGCCGTTGTCGTCCCAGAGGCGCGCGGTGGTGGGTGTTTCCCAGCGCAGATAATGCTGGCGGCCGCCGAGTCGGGGTTGGTCGATGCCCTCCTCGTCGAGCACGCGGCGCAGGGTGGCGACGGAACGGGCCATGGCCTCGGGGTGGCGATAGCTGTTATAGCCGGGGTGGAGGCCGATCTCGTGGCCGCGCGCATGGATCTGGCGTAGCAGGGCGCGCAGGCGCGGGTCGTCGAGGCTGACGCGGTTGTCGTGACGGCGGTCGGTGTTCTCCGGGATGAAGTAGAAGGCGACGGCGCGGCCGGCGCGCTCGTTGAGGTCCATGATGTGCTCAAGGCCGAGGCGGTGCGGGTCCAGGCTGTAATCGCCGCGACGGGCGCGCCATTGGCCGAGCAGGTTGCGCCCGGCCAGGCGGGGCGAGCGGCGTTTGAGCAGGTCGGCGGCGAGGCCGCGCGCGAGGCGATAGCCCGCCGCGGCCGTTGTTTTGCCACGGAAGAACACGGAAGTCCACGGAAACGGTGCTTCTTGTCCCTTCCGTGTTCGTCCGTGTTCTTCCGTGGTCAGTCTTTCGCGTGACCCAGACCCGGCGTTGAAGGCGAACGGGCTGTCGACATCACAGCTGACCAGGGTGCGGGCTTGGCGCGGCTTGCGCTGCAGGCGGGGCCAGCGTCGCTGCATCGCGGCCCATAGGATCTCGACGTACTCATCGATGATCGGTCGATCGAGAAAGCCGGCGCGCAGGGCCAGCGAGGCGGTGGCCGGGAAACGGTCGTGGTTGTCGCGATCAGGCAGCACGGCCTCTTCATAGCGCGAGAGCATGAAGAAGGCGGCGCCGAAGACATCGAGTGGGAGATCGATGCGGTCGCCCTGCTCGGCCGCGCGCCCAGGTCCGGGGCTGGTTTCAGCGTCGCCATAGAGGATCGGCAGCAGCGGGTCGGTGAGCAGGATGTCTGGCGCCAGCGCGTGGCTATCCCAGCTCGGCAGTTGGCCCGCAGGCGTTAAAACCGGCAGAGAGGCGTCGCTGAGCCAGGCCTCCGGGGCCTCCCGAAACCGGCTGAAAAAGCGGTCTGGCAGCCGCAAGTCGCCGGGCTGATCGGTCAGACGGATGCAGACATCGTCGCGCGCGGCTTGCGTCAGGCGATAAGGCAGGCCAAGCCAATCGTCGAAGAGCACGCCGAGGATGTAGGCGCGCTCGGTCTCGCAGCCGGGTGGGGTTTGGATCTCAAGC
>JAABTK010000128.1:0-2500 GCA_011389885.1 Gammaproteobacteria bacterium
CCATCGTTACGCCATTCGTGCAGGTCGGAACTTACCCGACAAGGAATTTCGCTACCTTAGGACCGTTATAGTTACGGCCGCCGTTTACCGGGGCTTCGATCAAGAGCTTCCCCCACACCTAGATCATCTCAGATCTTGCAAGGCTTGTCTGACGCGTAGTTTGAGGCCTTGGTAAGCCTTTCCGCTACGTTTCAGAGCCGCCTCTCTTCGTCTCGCCGCCTGTTCGCTTGGATACGCTTCGTAGTACGAAACGATCCAGTCGTCTGCTTTTTTCGTGGAACGAACTTCGCCTCGGCCGTGTTGCCCGAAGCGGCTTCTCAGGTCTCGGGTTGAGCCGAGATAGAAGCTGTCGAGTTTCCTCGAATAAAGCAGATAGACATAGAACATGCGAGAGATGATCTAGGTGTGGGGTAACCCCATCAATTAACCTTCCGGCACCGGGCAGGCGTCACACCCTATACGTCCTCTTTCGAGTTTGCAGAGTGCTATGTTTTTAATAAACAGTCGCAGCCACCTGGTCACTGCAGCCCCCTTCGGCTCCGGCCGCAAGGGCCTTCACCTAACGAGGGCGCACCTTCTCCCGAAGTTACGGTGCTATTTTGCCTAGTTCCTTCACCAGAGTTCTCTCAAGCGCCTTGGGATTCTCACCCTGCCCACCTGTGTCGGTTTCGGGTACGGTCTCTGTTCACCTGAAGCTTAGAGGATTTTCCTGGAAGCAGGGCATCAATCACTTCGTCTCCGTAGAGACTCGACATCGCATCTCGGGATTGCGCAACCGGATTTGCCTGGCTGCACTCCCTACTTGCTTGAACCGGGACGACCGTCGCCCGGATGACCTAGCCTTCTTCGTCTCCCCATCGCAGTGAACAGAGGTGCAGGAATATTAACCTGCTTCCCATCGACTACGCCTTTCGGCCTCGCCTTAGGGGCCGACTAACCCTGCGCTGATTAGCATTGCGCAGGAAACCTTGGGCTTTCGGCGAGGGGGCCTCTCACCCCCTTTATCGTTACTCATGTCAGCATTCGCACTTCCGATACCTCCAGCAAACCTTACGATTCACCTTCAACGGCCTACGGAACGCTCCTCTACCGGGGTCACCTAGCTTTTATACACTGGCCTGCGCTTTTCCTGCGCATAGTGCATAAAAGTTAGGTGACCCCCCGCAGCTTCGGTACATAGCTTGAGCCCCGTTAAATCTTCCGCGCAAGCCGACTCGACCAGTGAGCTATTACGCTTTCTTTAAAGGATGGCTGCTTCTAAGCCAACCTCCTGGCTGTCTGGGCCTTCTCACATCGTTTCCCACTGAGCTATGATTTGGGGACCTTAGCTGGCGGTCTGGGTTGTTTCCCTCTTGACGACGGACGTTAGCACCCGCCGTCTGTCTCCCGTGATTGCACTCTCGGGTATTCGGAGTTTGCATCGGTTTGGTAAGCCGGGATGGCCCCCTAGCCGAAACAGTGCTCTACCCCCCGAGGTGAGACACGAGGCGCTACCTAAATAGCTTTCGAGGAGAACCAGCTATCTCCGGGCTTGATTAGCCTTTCACTCCGATCCACAGCTCATCCCCTCATTTTTCAACATAAGTGGGTTCGGTCCTCCAGCGGGTGTTACCCCACCTTCAACCTGGCCATGGATAGATCGCCCGGTTTCGGGTCTACTCCCAGCGACTATGACGCCCTATTAAGACTCGGTTTCCCTACGCCTCCCCTATTCGGTTAAGCTTGCCACTGAGAAGTAAGTCGCTGACCCATTATACAAAAGGTACGCAGTCATCCCGCACCTAAATTGCTCTGGATTTAGATGCCGCAACGCCTGGCTCGACTCGAAGACACCCCGAACGCCATTCTGTCGGATGGAATTTAGGTGCGGGACAAGTCCCGATTGAGTCTTCGAGGCTGGCTTTTATGCGTTGCATCAGGTATCGCTTCGCTCTTCCGTCGTGCTTGAGCCTGTGTTCGCGCTCTCGCGCGGCTTTGAGCGAGAGGTATGCTTCATAATAGACCAAGCGCCAGGTGTGGCTTTTGGTCGCCTTGTTGTCACCGTTGTTGTGTGACCGGAGGCGTTGCCTCAAATCAATGGTGCTTCCAAGGTAGAAGCGCTCGGGTTCGCTCGTTGCTTGCAACATGCAGACGTAATACATGTTTCAGCTCCGCGGGGTTTATCCCGCATCTAAATTCCATCTTATAGCCACTATGCTCGGCCCTGGCATAGCGTGTCGGAAAAGCGGAAGCGCCGGCACCAAAACAATTTAGGTGCGGGACTCCCACTGCTTGTATGCATACGGTTTCAGGTTCTATTTCACTCCCCTAAAAGGGGTTCTTTTCGCCTTTCCCTCACGGTACTGGTTCACTATCGGTCGGTAGGGAGTATTTAGCCTTGGAGGATGGTCCCCCCATGTTCAGACAGGATATCTCGTGTCCCGCCTTACTCGATTTCATCTGCAAAGCCTTTTCATGTACGCGGCTTTCACGCGCTATGGCGCCACTTTCCAGAGGCTTC
>JAABTK010000129.1 GCA_011389885.1 Gammaproteobacteria bacterium
AGGCGTCTAGCGTCTCGCTCTTCGCAGTTACAGAATCTGCTGCAGGATCTGCTCCAACCCCTGCTGCCAGGGCGGCAGGCGCAGGCCAAAGCGCTCGCGCAGCTGGGTGGTATCCAGCCGAGAGTTCGCAGGCCGCTGGGCCGGCGTTGGATACTCGGCGGTGGCGATGGCCTCGATCGCATCCGCGCTCAGGGTCAAGGGTTGCCCGGCACGCGCGGCAGCGTCCACCACGAAGCGCGCGTAGTCGCACCAGTTGGTCTCACCGGCATTGGCCAGATGATAGGTGCCATAGGGAAAATCATCCGCCTCCGCTGCAAGCCGGCGCTGCCAGTCGCGGACCAGGTGCGCGGTGATATCGGCCAGCAGTGCGGCGGAGGTCGGTGCGCCCCATTGGTCCGATACCACCCGCAGCGTCTCCCGCTCCGCCGCTAGGCGCAGCATGGTCTTAGCGAAGTTGGCCCCATGCGCGCCGACCACCCAACTGGTGCGCAGGATCAGATGGCGCGAGGTGGCCTGCGCCAACGCGGTTTCGCCATCGCGCTTGGTCAGCCCGTAGACACTCTGCGGGTTGGTGGCATCGGTCTCGCGGTAAGCGCCTGGCTGGGTGCCGTCAAAGACATAGTCCGTCGAGTAATGCACAACCAGCGCGCCAAGCTCAGCGGCGGCTTCGCCCAGCACGCGCGGCGCCTCGGTGTTGATAGCGTGCGCTAGCTCAGGCTCGCGTTCGGCCTGATCCACCGCCGTGTAGGCCGCAGCGTTGACGATCACCGCCGGGCGCGCTTCCTCCACCAGGGTCTGCACAGCCTTTGTCTCGGAGAGATCGCACTCGGCTTGGTCGACGGCGACGACCTCACCCAGCACGCTCAGCGCGCGTTGCAGCTCAAAGCCAACTTGGCCGTTCTTGCCGGTAACGAGGATCTTCATGGCGGTGTGCTCCTTTAAGTAAGGCTAGAGCGCTGGACTGAGCAACGCCCCTTTGGGCCGGCACCTGCTCGCTCGACGGGTGGACCGTTGCGCGTGTGCCATCCTAACGCTCATGGCACGGTGCCACCCTGGAACATGAATCGTGTGAGAGTCAGGTTAACGAGGCAGGTCTTCGTTGCATCCTGACTGGTCCGCATCCGTCGGTCATCCAGCCGCCGTGTAAACCGGCAACTGCGCCTCGGGAATCTCGCGCAACAAAGGCGCAGCCGCGTCTTTGTCAGACAGGATCGGCGTGATGCCCTCAGGCCAATCGATCCCGATATCCGGATCATCCCAGCGCACCGCGACGCACATCCACGGCGACATCGAAGACCACGCCCGCAAGCACCTGCACCAACTTGCCTTGGCTATAGGGGTTTTGGATATGCAGGCCGCGCAGGATGCCGCGGCCAGAGTAGGCCTGATTGTCCTGCACAAACGCCGGGCCGATGCCCTGCTCCACATAGCGCTCCTGCTGCCAGGTCTCGCAAAACCAGCCGCGGTGATCGCCGAACACCTTGGGCTCGATGAGTAAGACCTCAGGGATTGCGGTCGGGGTGATCTTCATACAAAGGTCTCTCGCAGAGGTGAAGCCTCGGGGCAGGACAAAGACGCCAAGCCAGCACCGCCAGTGACAAGGAGCGTCTTTGCCATCACAGCCCTTCCTCCGCCAAGCGCAATAAATACTGCCCATAGCCATTCTTGTGCAGCGCCTGCCCCTGCTCACGCAAGGCCTCGCGGTCGATCCAGCCGTGCTCGAAGGCGATCTCCTCGGGCACGGCGATGCGCTGGCCTTGGCGCTTCTCGATGGTCTGGATGTAGGCGGCGGCCTCGACCAGGCTGTCGTGGGTGCCGGTGTCGAACCAGGCGTAGCCGCGGCCTAAGCGCTCCACATGCAGTTGGCCCTCGGCCAGATAGCGGGCGTTGACCTCGGTGATCTCCAGCTCGCCGCGGGCGCTGGGCTGGATGTCGGCGGCGATGTCGACCACCGCGTTGTCGTAGAAGTAGAGCCCGGTCACCGCCCAGTTGGATTTCGGCTGCGCGGGCTTCTCCTCGACCGAGGTGGCGACGCCCTCGGCATCGAAGCTGACCACGCCGTAGCGCTCGGGATCATGCACGTGGTAGCCGAAGACGGTGGCGCCTTTGGTGCGCTGCACCGCGTGCTGCAGCTTGGCGGTGAGGCCGTGGCCGTAGAACAGGTTGTCGCCCAGCACCAGGGCACAGGCGTCTTGGCCGATGAAGTCGCGACCGATGATGAACGCCTGCGCCAGTCCGTCCGGTGACGGCTGCACGGCATAGGCGAGCTGGATGCCCCACTGCTGACCATCGCCGAGCAGCGCCTGGAAGGCGGCGCTGTCTTGTGGGGTGGTGATGATCAGGATCTCGCGGATGCCGGCCAGCATCAGGGTGCTGAGCGGATAGTAGATCATCGGCTTGTCGTACACCGGCAGCAGCTGCTTGGAGACGGTGCGGGTGACCGGATAGAGCCGGGTGCCGGAGCCGCCGGCGAGGATGAGGCCTTTCAAAGCCGACTTGACCGTTCTTGCCGGTGATGAGAAGTACAGCTGCCGTCAGTGATCCCGGCGCTGCTTGGCGAGCCATGCGGCGATGAGGTCGGGATCAAGCCCCTTGAGCCGTTGCTCGGGGTCGAAGTGATTGAGAATCGACTCGGGATCATGCTCGATGGCGTCTTCGATCACCTTCTTATGCGTGTCGCGGATGAATTGCTCTAGGGTGTAGGCCATGGCCGATGCCTCGTGTCGATAGAGTAAGTACAGATGTTCGAGCAACTCCCAGTAACCCAGTTGCTTGGCGCTGGTCGGGCGCGCGCGGTAGTGCTCCAGCCCTTGGCGCATCCGATCTCGCTCGCTCGCGAAGAGTTCCCAGGGGGCGTTGCGCGGGTGTTTTTCAATCCGGTTGAGCACGATCAGGCGGACCTGATGACCGCCCCAAGGCAGCTCATATACGCCATCCCAGGCGGTGGGTTGCAGCGCATGGCGGCGCGCGAGTCCCTCGGGATAGCGCGTGGCCACGGCATACAGCCCAAAGGCCTCGAGCGGATGCCGGTCGCCCTCGGCGTTCAGATTCACCTTGCGGTAGAGCACGTAGTAGCCGATCAGCTCATCCAGCGACCAGACATCCAGCGCCGGCAAACACATCCACCAGCGCGCCGCGTAGGGGGATGAGGGCGAGGGTGGCCTTTGATCGCAACGTCATGGTTGGCACTCCGACTGCAACAGGCGCATGACATCCCGGCCCAGCCAAATGCCATGGGCGCGGAGCCGCTGAATCGCCTGCTCACCGTCGAGCGCGTAGCCCAATTGTTTCGCTTTGGCCATGACACCAACGGAACCCGTGACCGTCAGCCCATGCAAACGGGCGACACGCCGGCCCACCTTTTCATCAATGCACACATGGTCAACCCCAGCCGTCACAGCGGCCTGAATCACCGCCGCCTCGCCAAGATCCAGGCTATTACGCAAGAAGGGTGTGATCGACTGCGGCTCCCTCAAACGCTGGAGCCAGGGCGAATGATCGAATTCGGCAACGCCCGGAGCGGCTGCACCTGCCGCGCGGATTTCCTGTTCCACTTCCGCCGGGACAATGACGTTCTGATACAGAAAGTGCAGTACATCTAAGCGGCCCGTCGCCACGGCAATAGCAATCAAGGGCGTCGTGTTGATGACGATGCTGTGCGGACGCTCAAGCATTGTCGATATCCGCGAGCAGTTCGTCGCGATCCAGATCAATCATCGCCACGCCATAGCGGCTGAGTTGCAGCAGAAAAGCGACCCGTTCGAGTCCAACAATCTGTGCCGCGATGCCAGATGACAGTTTTCCCATTTCATAGAGTTTGCAGACCATGGCCATTTTCGCCTGTTGAGCAAACTCATCCTGACTGCACTGAACGGCATCAGGCCACTGCGAGGGAATCGAGACGGTAATCTGCATGACGGTTCTCCATCAGGGTGCCGGCAATGTCCTGACGGCACGGGCGTTGCGGCGGATCATCGTTGATCGGGGTGGCGTCATCCTGCCAGAAAAAGCGCTTGGTGCGCACCGCGCTGAGCAGGGAATCGAGCCGGTCGCGCTCGAAGCGCGCCAGGGCGGCGTCGAGGTCGGCGGCGATCCGTTGCGGCGAGGTGGCCTGGATGGTGACCAGGCGCTCGCAGGGCACTTGCTCGATGAAGTGGAGCATCACCGCCTCGGTCGAGGCCGCGTCGGTGGCCAGGGCGGCGGGGCGGTCGATGAGCTGTACGCCGAGGTCGAGGGCGCGCACCACGGCGGCGATCTCGGGGCAGTCGGTGGAGACGTAGACCGCATCGATGCGCGCGGCGGCGGTGGCGGCTTGCAGCACCCAGGCGAACAGGGGTTGGCCGGCCAGGGGCTTGATGCGCTGGCCTTGGCATTCGAATCGTGAAAACGCTCAAACCATCTTTAACTCGTCGAGCAAATCGGGATGACGGTCAAGCAGCTTGAATAACTTCACAAGCGCAAGCGGAGGTTTGGTCTTGCCGGTTTCGTAGCGGGAGAAGGCATTGACACCTCCACCGAAGAACTCCGCCGCCTCGCGTTGCCCGAGATGCAATTTCTTGCGCACCTGAGCAAGAAAGTCAGGGTCGACAATGGCCGCATTCACCTGCTTGTTAAAAGCTTGCATCTCACACATGACGCGCTCGGTTTCGGCCCGATCGGTGATGGATTCATCGCACGCCGGGCAAAAATCAGCCGTGACCAAAGGGATAAGCGTGGTTTCGCCCTTGTAGGTGTAGGGGATGTCGCGCGTGTCGCGAATCAGCTCCGCCGCGCCACAAACAGGACACTTCATGTCGCGGTTTCTCGTGCGGATCGCGTGGCTCGAACCTGGCCAGCCCTGACCAGGGATTGCACGACATCCAGCTTGCAGTGCGGGGTGCGTTTCTCCATCACCAGAAGCTAACCTATTTGGTTATAGCTGGCAAGCGGGACATCGACGTCAACGCCTGGGCGAGTGCTCGGCGTTCCGGCAACCAACTCCAGATCTGTAGCACAATCCACCTGAACCTAGCCGCAACCGCACATCTGTCCCTTCATCAGCGAGCAATCCACGCCGTGGATCAGCGAATCCTGGGTCAAACAAGATCCGCCCAACCCCCTCAGGCATCACCCCCAAACAGATCCCGGCTGTAGACCTTCTGCGCCACATCCAGCAACTCCTCGGTCACGCGGTTGGCAACGATGACATCGGCCTCACGCTTGCAGGCGTCTAGCGTCTCGCTCTTCGCAGTTACAGAATCTGCTGCAGGATCTGCTCCAACCCCTGCTGCCAGGGCGGCAGGCGCAGGCCAAAGCGCTCGCG
>JAABTK010000012.1 GCA_011389885.1 Gammaproteobacteria bacterium
CCAAGGATCTGCTGGCCAGACTGTGGGCCAACGAGCCCCGCCACATCAGCCCCTGGCGCACCCTGCAACAGCTGCTGCGGGTGGCGCAGATCGATCCGCGTCTCACCGGCAAGGGGTATCGTTGGATCGCCGAGACCCTGTTGGGCTGCCACGACCGCTACCGCTCGCGGATCCGCTTCGGCGAGGTGCTCGATTTCGATCAGGCCTGGCGGGCCTTGGCCATCGGCCTGCTCGATTACGACGAGCCGGCGGTGGATCTGGAGTCGCTGCTGAACTGGTCCCTGCAAGCAGGGGCGGCGGAGCGGGCCGCCGCCGCACCCGAGCCGGTGGTGGAGCATTTGAATGGCTGGTTGGGACCCCGGTTGGGAGAGACGGCGGCGCTGATCCAGCTGTTGTGGCGACAAGGCCATGCCGGGGCGCTGGTCTCCATCGGGCTGGCGTGCGACCTGCTCTACGACCCGGAGCAGCGACTGGATCAGGCGATCTTTCAGGCCCGCGGGGCCTTTCGCGAGCGCTACCTGGGCGGGGCGGCCATCGGCGAGGAGGTGCTTGCAGGGTTCGGCCAACGGGCCAGGGATTCCATCCGCCGCCAGTTGAGCCAGGGTGAACGCAGTAGGCTGGCGGGGGCGCTGGGCCAGGCGGAGCAGGCCCTGGCCAGCCTGGATGCCATGGCGCTGGTGGCGCGTTCGGATCTGCTGATCGGGGCCTTCGAGCAGCGGCTGAATGGATTCGCTGAGGCGTTGGCCCAGGCGCTGAAGAGCAAGCGCGACAAGACCGCCGAGCTTGGAGCAGCGCTGGAGGCCTTGCGCCGTCATCAATTGGCGGAAGTACGCAAGGATCAGGTAGGCGCCGCCGAGCTGGCGGTGCGCCTGTGCGGTTGGCTGACTCGGGTTTCGTTGGAATCCAAGGGCGTCACCGAGTTGATCCGGGGTTTTGTTGCCGATGGCGGCTTCGTGGATTGGGCGCGCAGCCGAATCTGGGCCGGCGACGAACACGAGGCGGTGAGCCAGGCCTATGGCCTGTTGCTGAAGAAGGTGACGGAACGGCGCGAGGGGATGAATCAAGGGCTGGGCGCCCAGCTGGATGCCATTGCCCGAGGGGATCGTCTGGGGGCGGGCATCTGGCCGGTGGAGCAGGCCCTGGACGGAGTCATCGCGCCGTTGGCGAAGCAACACCCGTTGTTGTTGCTGGTGCTGGACGGCATGAGTCAGGCGGTCTACCGGGAGTTGGCGGACGACCTGTTGCGCCGCCATTGGGTGGAGCTGCAACGCAGTGACTTAGAGGGACCGGAGTGCCTGATCGCCGCCCTGCCCTCCATCACCCGCATCAGTCGTTACGCCCTGCTGGCCGGGAAGCTGGGCGAGGGCGGGAGTGGTGACGAGAAGAAGGCCTTTTCGGGCCATTCGGGACTGCGCGGCGTCTGTTCCACCAAGTTTCCACCGCGACTTTTCCACAAGGCGGATCTGCAACAGGAGGGCAGCGGCGCACTCTCCAGCAATGTCCGAGAGCTAATCGCCGGTAGCGAGCATCGGGTGATCGGCGCGGTGATCAACGCCATCGACGATCAATTGAGCAGCAACGCCCAACTCGCCATCCGTTGGGGCGTGGAATCCATCTCGCTGTTGCGCCACATCCTGGAGGCGGCCCGGGAATCGGGGCGGATGGTGATCCTGACCAGCGACCATGGGCACGTATTGGATCACGACATGAAGTATCGCAAGAGCAGTGGCGACGCGGAACGTTTCAGGAGTGCCGACGAAAAGCCCTCGGCGGATGAGGTGCTGGTGGAGGGCGAGCGGGTTGTACTGCCGGGCCAGCGAGTGCTGCTACCCTGGTCGGAGCGGGTGCGCTACGCCAAGCAAAAGATGGGCTATCACGGCGGCGCCAGCCTGCAAGAGCTGGCGATCCCCTTCGGCGTGTTTCGCAACGCGGGGGAAACCGAGGTGATAGAGGGCTGGCAAGAGGCCCCTCGACAGGAGCCTTCGTGGTGGCGACTTCAAAAAGAAGTCGAGACGCCGGAGTCGAAGCCGGCGCCGACCGTAATCCCGCCGAGCAAACCCTCATCGGGTAAAAAGGCCAAGCAGGAAGGGCAGATGGGGGACCTGTTCGAGCAACCCCCGGCCGCACCGAGCGCCGAAGCAGAACCGCAAGACTGGATCGAGGCATTGCTGAACTCGCCGGTGTACGCCGAGATGAAGGCGCGGGCCGGGCGGGTGACCATTCGCGAGGAGCAATTACGCCAATTGCTGCAACTGCTGCAAGCCGGCGGCGGACAGCAGATGCTCGCCGCCGTCACCGAGCGATTGAACCTGCCTGCCATCCGCGCTCACGGTTTCCTGGCCGGGGCGCAAAAGATACTGAACGTAGATGGCTATGCCGTACTCACCATCGACCGCGCCTCCAAGACCGTCCGGCTCAATATCGAATCCTTGAAGACGCAATTCGAGATTGATTGATGCTGACTCGAACGGGTTATGCTTCTCGCCAAGGCGCGAAGATCGCCAAGAAGAACTTTGCGTTCTCGGCGTCTTTGCGAGAGTCTTCTTTTGCGGATCCAGGGTTTTCTCTCGCCAAGCCGCGAAGATCGCCAAGAAACACTTTGCGTTCTCTGCGTCTCTGCGAGAGTCTTCTTTTGCGGGTCCAGGGTTGCCCTCGTTACCAAGCTCTGCTTGGTAATGCCTGCGCGCCAAGCTCAGCTTGGCTTGGCGTATCGCCGAGGAATTCGCAAGTCGATCCAATGAACCACGCTTGGCCGATTCAGCCGGGTGCTCGCTGAAGACTTAACCAGGGTGACGGCACTTGGCTTGTCCTTGGCGGAGTTTCTTGATCTCCGCTTCGCGGCAAGCAGAGCTTGCGGAACCGGCGTTACCAAGCGGAGCTTGGTAACGAGGTAACCCGGATGACGGCGCTTGGTTTGTCCTTGGCGGCGCTTCTTGATCTTCGCTTCGCGGCAAGCAGAGCTTGCGGAACCGGCGTTACCAAGCGGAGCTTGGTAACGAGGTAAAGCGGTGCTTGGTAACGAGTTAACAGGCAACGAGGTAAAGCGGAGCTTGGTGACGAGTTAAGCGGAGCTTAGCCGCTGTTTTTTGTATAGCATGGGGAGGTTGCTTAGTAAAGGGCTTTACTAAGCACTGACTAAGCTTTTCGCCGTGGTCGGGGGTGTAGTGAGACGCGTAAGAGGAGGTTGATGGGGGTGGTTAGGTGATTGCCTTCCTTGGCTTTTGTGGCATTTCGCCGGATTGGCGGGGGATGCTGAGTTACCCTTAATTATTCTGGATCACGATGTTGGGGAACTTGGCGGCGTAGCTCTTGGCTTGGAGGGAGAGCTTGCCAGCGGTTTTACGGGCGATTTCGCGGTAGATTTGGGAGATGCGGGCGTCGGGTTCGGCCACTACGGTGGGTTTGCCGCCGTCGGTTTCTTCGCGGATGCGGATGTCTAGCGGCAGGGCGCCGAGGAAATCGACGCCGTATTGCTCGGCCATGCGGTTGCCGCCGCCTTCGCCGAAGATGTGTTCTTCGTGGCCGCAGTTGGAGCAGATATGGATGCTCATGTTTTCTACGATGCCGAGTACGGGGACTTCGACCTTTTCGAACATCTTGAAGCCTTTGCGGGCGTCGAGCAGGGCGATGTCTTGGGGGGTGGTGACGATGACGGCGCCGGACACGGGGACCTTTTGCGCCAGCGTGAGCTGGGTGTCGCCGGTGCCGGGGGGCAGGTCGATGACCAGGTAGTCGAGGTCGTCCCAGTTGGTGTCGTTGAGGAGCTGTTCCAAAGCCTGGGTGACCATGGGGCCGCGCCAGATCATGGGGGTTTCTTCGTCGATCAGGAAGCCGATGGACATGGCTTGCATGCCGTGGGCCAGCATGGGTTCGAGGGTTTTGCCGTCTTTGGATTCGGGCTGGCCGGAGACGCCGAGCATGCGCGGTTGGGAGGGGCCGTAGATGTCGGCGTCGAGCACGCCGACCTTGGCCCCTTCGGCGACCAAGGCCAGGGCCAGGTTCACCGCGGTGGTGGATTTGCCCACGCCACCCTTGCCGGAGGCTACGGCGATGATGTTTTTGACGTTGTCAATGGGCTTGAGGGCCTTTTGCACCGAGTGGGCCGTGACCTTCCAGCCGACGCTGACTTCGGCCGCCGAGACGCCGTCTACGCCTTCCACGGCCTGTTTGATCTTGGCCGCCAGTTCGTCCTTAATGCCGTCACAGGGGAAGCCCAGCTCGATCGTCACCTTGACCTGGTCGCCCGCGATGTCGATGCCCTTCACCGCCTTGGCCTGCACTAGGTCTTTGCCCAGGGCGGGCTCGATGTAGCCCTTGATCGCGTCTTCGATCTGTTCTTTGGTCAGCTCTGCCATTCTCTATTCTCCTGCACGCGGACCCGAGGCCCGGTTTTTGAACTTAAGGTTTGGTTGGATCGCCAATGGGCGGCATTCTACACTAGGGCGGCGCGATACCCAACTATTTTAGTCGGTCTTTTCCCCGCGAAACTGCCTGGAAAAGTCACGGCGCGATGTTACGATGGCGCGATTTGTGGAATAATGGCGCGTTTCAATGCTCGGCGCACCGAGCATTGAGCCTCCGCAGACCCGAGAGTCGAAGCCCCGCGGCCGGCCCTGACAGGCCCCCGGGGATCATAATATAAAGGTGCTTTGCACACCCTATCCGGACTGAATAACGAGACTACCTATGCGAAAGATTCTGGTCACCAGCGCCCTGCCCTATGCCAACGGCCCGATCCATATCGGCCATCTAGTGGAGTACATCCAGACTGATATTTGGGTGCGCTTCCAGAAAATGCAAGGTCATCAGTGCTACTACTGCTGCGCCGACGACACCCACGGCACGCCCATCATGCTGCGGGCGGAGAAGGAGGGCCTCACGCCCGAAGCCCTGATCGATCGGGTGTGGCACGAGCACAAGGCGGACTTTGACGGCTTTTTGGTCGGCTTTGATAATTACTACAGCACCAACACCGACGAGACCCGCCACTACGCCGAGGATATCTACACCAAGCTTCGGGCGCGGGGGCTGATCGAGGAGCGCACCATTGAGCAGTTCTTCGACCCGGTGAAGGCCATGTTCCTGCCGGACCGCTTCATCAAGGGCGAGTGCCCCAAGTGTCACGCCAAGGATCAGTACGGCGACTCCTGCGAGGCCTGCGGCACGACCTATCAGCCCACCGAGCTGATCGAGCCCTATTCCGCGGTCTCCGGCGCCGCGCCCGAGCGGCGCGAGTCGGTGCATCATTTTTTCACCCTAGGCCGCTGTGCGGACTTCCTGCACGACTGGGTGAAGCCGCCGCAGGTCCAGCCGGAGGCGGGCAATAAGCTGAACGAGTGGCTGGACTCGGGCTTGACCGACTGGGACATCTCGCGGGATGCGCCCTATTTCGGCTTCGAGATCCCGGATGCGCCGGGCAAGTATTTCTATGTCTGGCTGGATGCGCCCATCGGCTATATGGGCAGCTTCAGGCACCTGTGCGAGCGCGAGGGGCTGGATTTCGACGCCTTTTGGGACCGGCAAAGGGCCGCCGAGGCCGGCACCGAGCTGTACCACTTCGTGGGCAAGGATATTTTGTATTTCCATGCCCTGTTCTGGCCCGCGGAGCTGGAGCATTCCGGTTACCGCACGCCCACCGCGGTGTTCGCCCACGGCTTTCTGACCGTGGACGGGCAGAAGATGTCTAAGTCCCGCGGCACCTTCATCACCGCCTCTAGCTACTTAAAGCACCTCAAGCCCGAGTACCTGCGCTACTACTTCGCGGCCAAGCTCGGCGGCGGGATTGAGGATATCGACCTGAGCCTGGACGACTTCGTGGCGCGGGTCAACTCGGACCTGATCGGCAAGTATGTGAACATCGCCAGCCGTTCGGCGGGTTTCCTGGTGAAGCGCTTCGGCGGCGAGCTGGTCGCTGTCGCCGACCAGCGCATCGTGCAACGGGTGGCGCAAGGGGCTGACGAAATCGCCGCATTCTACGAGGCCCGCGAATACGGCAAGGCCCTGCGCAAGATCATGGCCTTGGCGGCGGAGGTGAACGGCTACACGGACGAAGAGAAGCCCTGGGAGATGGCCAAGCAGGAGGGGCGGGATGCACAGCTGCAATTGGTGTGCAGCGTGCTGATCAACTGCTTCCGGCTGCTGACCATCTATCTCAAGCCGGTGATGCCCGAGCTCGCCGCCGGCGTGGCCAAGTTCCTGAACGTGGACGGATTTCAATGGGCGGACGGCCGGACGCTGCTGCCCGCGGGCCACAAGATCAACAAATACAAGCACCTCGCCACCCGCATCGAGCCGAAACAGATTGAGGCCCTGCTGGAGGACAACAAGGTCAACATGGAGGCCGCGGACAGCGGGCATTCTCAGGCCCGGCATGCCGAAAAGCAGCAACACGAGGCGGAGGCCGCCACCGTGGTGGAGCCGATTATGGAGACCATCGGGATTGAGGATTTCAACAAAATCGACCTGCGGGTGGCGCGCATCGTGGATGCCAACCCCGTGCAGGGCGCGGACAAACTGGTGCAGCTCACCCTTGACCTGGGGGGCGAACAGCGCAATGTCTTTGCTGGCATTAAGCCCGCTTACGACCCCGAGACGCTGAAGGGCAAGCTGACGGTGATGGCGGCCAACCTGGCCCCGCGCAAGATGCGCTTCGGGGTCTCCGAGGGCATGGTGCTGGCGGCGGGGCCCGGGGGCCAGGATCTGTTTATCCTGAGCCCGGACGAGGGCGCACAGCCCGGGATGCGGGTGAAGTAGGGCCGCGCGGCGCCGGGGTCGCGCCCGCCAGGGCTTGAGCGGTCAAGGCGCGCCGGGTGCGCTTGGCCCCTCCTGCGCCAAATCGGGGCGGGCGGTTTGCGGATCGTCATGGCATGACGCTCCAAATATGATCTATAAGGCGGCGTATCAGATGATTTTGTTGGTTTTTTGACAGCCTCGGCACGGTGGAGACCCATGCAAGAATACGCATTGATCCTGGTCAGCACCATTCTGGTGAACAACTTTGTGTTGGTGAAGTTCCTGGGGCTTTGCCCCTTTATGGGCGTCTCCAGCAAGGTGGACACCGCGGTGGGCATGGGCCTGGCCACCACCTTTGTCCTCACCCTCTCTTCTATCATCAGCTACCTCGCCAACACCTACCTGCTGGCCCCGCTGGGCATTGAGTACCTGCGCACCATCACCTTTATCCTGGTGATCGCGGCGGTGGTGCAGTTCACCGAGATGGTGATCCGCAAGACCAGCCCGCTGCTGTATCAGGTGCTGGGGATCTTTCTGCCGTTAATCACTACCAACTGCGCGGTGCTCGGGGTGGCGCTGTTGAATGTGCAGGAGCAGCATAATTTCGTGCAGTCGGCGCTGTACGGTTTCGGCGCCGCCGTGGGTTTCTCGCTGGTGCTGGCCCTGTTCGCCGCGGTGCGCGAGCGGGTGGACGTGGCGGATGTCCCGCTGCCGTTCCAGGGCAGCGCCATCGGTCTCATCACCGCCGGTCTGATGTCCATGGCCTTCATGGGCTTTGTCGGCCTGGTCGCCACCTGAGGAGGTCCGTCCCATGATCGAAGCCATTGCGGCCATCTCCCTGCTCGCCCTGATCTTCGGCCTGCTGCTGGGCTATTCCTCGATCCGCTTTAAGGTGGAAGAGAACCCGGTCGTGGAACAGGTGAACGAACTCCTGCCCCAGACCCAGTGCGGCCAGTGCGGCTATCCGGGCTGCAAGCCCTACGCCGAGGCCGTGGCCGCCGGCGAGGCCCCGATCAACCTTTGCCCGCCCGGCGGCACCGTGACCATGGAGTCCATCGCCACGGTGCTGGGGGTGGAGCCGATTCCATTAGATGTGGAGGTGGTGGAGGAGAGGCCCAAGACCCGCGCCTGGATCGATGAAGACGTCTGCATCGGCTGCACGGTCTGCATCAAGGCCTGCCCGGTGGATGCCATCCTGGGGACCACCAAGCAGATGCATACGGTGATCGCCTCCGAATGCACCGGCTGTGAGAAGTGCGTAGAGCCCTGCCCGGTGGACTGCATCTATATGGTCCCCATCCAAGCGGGCGTGGCGGACTGGACCTGGCCCTTCCCCGAGCGCGGCCGCCCCGGCGAAATCGCCGAGCCGGCGCGCAAGGCCGCCTGAAGCCGGAGGAGACCCATGCTGAACATCGCTGCAACCGACGCCTCGGCGCGCAAGATCCACCCGCTGCCCGGCGGCCTGCACCTACCGGACAATAAGCACCAGTCCAGCGTGCGGCCGATCATGCAGGCCGCGCTGCCCAAGCGGTTGATCATCCCCCTGCGTCAGCATGCGGGCAACCCGGCCGAGCCCTTGGTGAAGGCGGGCGACCCGGTGCTTAAGGGGCAGAAGATCGCGCAGGGCGAGGGCCTGATCAGCGCCCCGCTGCATGCCCCGAGTTCGGGGGTGGTCAGCGCCATCCAATCCCTGCCGGCCCCCCATCCCTCCGGGTTGTCGGAGCCCTGCGTGGTGATCGAGACCGATGGCGAGGAACGCTGGGCCGAGTTGCCAGCCCCCATGGACTACCGCCAGGCGAACCCGGCGGCGATCTTGGAACGCGTCCGAGCGGCCGGCGTGGTGGGATTGGGCGGGGCCGCGTTCCCGGCCAGCGTGAAGCTGTCGCCGCGCCCGGGGGACGGCCTGCACACCCTGATCATCAATGGCGCCGAGTGCGAGCCCTATATCACCTGCGATGACCTGCTGATGCGCGAGCGCGCGGCCAAGGTGCTGGCCGGGATCGATATTATCCGCACCCTGCTGCAAGTGGAAAAGACCATCATCGGGATCGAAGATAACAAGATCGAGGCCATCGCCGCCATGCGCACGGCCCGCGACCTGGCCGGCTATGAGGCGATGGAGATCGTGGTGATCCCCACCCGCTACCCCAGCGGCGGCGAGAAACAGTTGATCTATATCCTCACCGGTGAAGAGATCCCCAGCGGCGGCATCCCGGCGCAAATCGGCATGGTCTGCCACAACGTAGGCACCGCCGCCGCAGTGGCCGATGCGGTGCTTGAAGGCAAGCCGCTGATTAGTCGCCTCATCACCATCACCGGCGAGGGGGTGGCCGAGCCGCGTAACCTGGAGGCGCTCATGGGTTCGCCCGTGGCCGACCTCATCGCCCAGGCCGGCGGCTACACCCCCAAGGCCAACAAGCTGATCCTCGGCGGCCCCATGATGGGTTACACCCTGTTCAGCGACGAAATCCCCATCGCCAAGGCCACCAACTGCATCCTCGCGGCCAGCACCGCCGAGGCCCCGGATCCAGGCCCGGCGCTGGCGTGCATTCGCTGCGGCCGCTGCGCCGAGGCCTGCCCGATGAGCCTGCTGCCGCAGCAACTGTACTGGCATTCGCGGGCCAAGGCGCTGGGCAAGGCCTGCGATTACAATCTTTTCGACTGCATCGAGTGCGGCTGCTGCTCCCATGTCTGCCCCTCGCATATCCCGCTGGTGCAGTATTTCCGCTTCGCCAAGAGCGAGCACCGCCGCGAGGAGGCCGAGAAACGCAAGGCCGAGCTGGCCAAGCGGCGCCACGACGCCCGCCAGGAACGCCTAGAGCGGCTGGAGCGCGAGAAGAAAGAGGCCATGCGCAAGAAGCAGGAGGCGATGAAGGCCAAAAAGACCGCCGCCGGGGGCGACGCCGGAGACGCCAAGCAGGCCGCCATCGCCGCTGCGGCCAAGCGGGCGGCGGCCAAAAAGGCCGAGCGGGCGACCCAAGGCGAGGCCCCGAAAAACACCCAAGGCCTGAGCGCGGCCCAGCAGCGGCAGATCGACGAGGCCGAGGCCCGCCGCGCGCAGGCCCGCAAGACCGCGCACAGCGAAGATCGCGCACGCCCAGCCGCCGCCACCGAAAGCCCACCCCAGGACTAACGTCGGATGCAATTCCCCACCCTGACCTCCCCCCACACCGAGCGTCCGAATCAGGTCGATCAAACCATGCTGATGGTGGTCCTGGCGCTGATCCCGGGCGCCCTGGCGATGATTTGGTACTTCGGCTGGGGGATATTGATCAACCTCGTCCTGGCCGCGATTGCCGCACTGCTTAGCGAGGCGATGGCGCAGAAGCTGCGGGGCCGTCCGGCCTTCGGCACGCTGCGCGACCTGAGCGCCCTCGTCACCGCCATGCTGTTCGCCCTGGCCCTGCCGCCGCTGCTGCCCTGGTGGCTCACGGTGCTGGGCGCGGCCTTCGCCATCCTGGTGGTCAAGGAGATGTACGGCGGCATCGGCTACAACCCCTTCAACCCGGCCATGGCGGGCTATGTGCTGTTGCTGATCTCCTATCCGGTGCCCATGACCACCTGGCTGGCCCCCTCGGTGATCGCCGAGCACAGCCTGAGCTTCGGTCAGACCTTGACCGCCATCTTCACCCGCGCCCTGCCGGCCGGTCTGAGTTGGGACGCGCTCACCTCGGCCACGCCGCTCGACAGCATGCGCACCCAGCTCGACATGAACTACACCGTCACTGAAATCCGCGAAAGCCCGCTGTGGGGCGCCTTCGGCGGGCGCGGCTGGGAATGGGCCGGCAATTGGTTCCTGCTCGGCGGGCTGTTTCTGCTGTGGCGGCGGGTGATCACCTGGCATATCCCGGCGGCGGTGCTCGGCGGCCTACTGGCCATGGCCACCGTGTTCTTTCTCGTCGATCCCGACACCCATCCGTTTCCGCTATTTCATATATTCAGCGGCGGGGCCATCCTCTGCGCCTTTTTTATCGCCACCGATCCGGTCACCGCCAGCACCACCCAAAAGGGCCAATTGATCTACGGCGCGCTAATCGGAATCTTCATTTACATCATCCGCAGTTGGGGCGGCTACCCGGAGGCCGTGGCCTTCGCGGTCTTGCTGATGAACATGGCCGCCCCCACCATTGACCACTACACCCAACCCCGGGTGTTCGGACACGGGAGACTGAGCGATGATTAAACACCCCATCGTCAAGGCCGGGCTGCTGCTGGCGGCCTTCGCCGTCTTGGGGACCGGCTTGGTGGCCTTCACCCACCAAACCACCGCCGAACGCATCGCGGCCAACGAACGCAATGCGCTGTTGCGCATGCTGCATGCGATAGTGCCGGCGGAAACCATCGATAACGACATCGTCAACGACATGACCGTGGTCAGCGACCCCGAACACCTGGGCCAGGCCGAGACCGAGGTCTACCTGGGGCGCAAAGACGGCCAACCAGTGGCCGCGGTCTTCACCCCGGTGGTGCCGGACGGCTACAGCGGCCCGATCAAACTGCTAGTGGCGGTGCGCACCGACGGCGTCCTCGGCGGCGTGCGCGTGGTGGCCCATAAGGAAACCCCGGGGCTCGGGGATAAGGTGGAAGTGGAGAAGTCCGATTGGATCTTCTCCTTTAACGGCAAGTCTATTGGCCAACCCAAATTGGCGGACTGGAAGGTGCGGCGCGACGGCGGCGTGTTCGACCAATTCACCGGCGCCACCGTCACCCCGCGCTCCATCGTCAAGGCGGTGAAGAACACCCTGCTGTATTACCGCCAACACGGCGAGCCATTGTTCAAGACCCCGCAGGAAGCGGCCCCGGCCGAATCGCCCGCCCATGGCTGACCGGCACTAGGGGTTGGGCCTGCAGACCGAGCGACGCCTATGGCCGGCCGGCTAAGGCCTCGACCTCCCAACCGCGACCAAACCCACGACCGAGACCCCTCACCATGGCTGACAGCACATACGGCAACCTGATCAAGAACGGCCTGTGGGGCAACAACCAGGCCCTGGTGGCCCTGCTCGGGCTCTGTCCCCTGTTGGCCGTGACCAACACCGCCATTAACGGCCTGGGGCTGGGCATCGCCACCCTGTTGGTGCTGACCCTCTCCAACATCACCGTCTCGCTCATCCGCAATGTGGTGCCCGAAGAGGTGCGACTGCCTATCTTCGTACTGGTGATCGCCTCCTTCGTCACCGCGGTGGAGCTGTCCATGAACGCCTACTTCTACGAACTGTATAAGGTTCTGGGCATCTTCATCCCGCTCATCGTCACCAACTGCGCCATCATCGGTCGGGCCGAGGCCTTCGCCTCCAAGAACAACGTGTTGCGCTCTACCGTCGATGCCCTGGCCATGGGCGTAGGCTTCACGCTGGTGCTGGCGACCCTGGGCGCCATACGCGAAATCATCGGCATGGGCACCCTATTCTCGCAGGCGCATTTAATGTTCGGCGACGCCGCTCGCGGATTCACCATCACCTTGGGCGACGACTTCCAGGGCATGCTGCTGGCCATCCTCCCCCCCGGGGCCTTCATCGGCTTAGGCCTCTTAATCGCCCTCAAAAACATCCTCGACCAACGCGCAACGCGGGCCAAAATCGCCACCGCCCGCAGCGGCGTAGACGCCTCCGGCGCTCAACCCTCCTCCGTTGGATAAATTTGAGACCACCCCAAATTGAACCACAGATAAACACGGATGAACACGGATCGCCGCCGCCGCGGGGAGCTTGGGAGGTCGAACTGCGTAGGGTGCTTTAGGCGCGCCCGCACCGGGCTTGAATTCCACATCAATACCGCCGCGCGCCGTAACGCTCCATCCCCGCTTTGGCCGGGCTGTATCACTCAAGCCTCGCCCTCGGCTGGGGGCGCTTGGGAGGTCGAGGCTTTATCCGGGCTTGGGGGCTGTACAACGCCAAGGCGAAAAGATGACCAAGCCCCGCCCGCCCGCAATCTGCATAAAAACCTTTGCGCCCTTTGCGTTCCTCCTTCGCGTTCTTTGCGTTATATTTTTGTAGCCGGGCTTGGGGGCTTCGTTCACTTAACCACTAATCACTAACCGCTAATTACCAACCACCAACCACCAAATTGAAACACGGCTGGACGCGGGTAGCCGTATAAGGGGCAAAAAAAGAGCCCCGTCGGGCTCTTTTTTTATGCGCTGCGGTCAGGGCGTTGCCGCCCATCGCCGCGGGGTTTACTCGTCTTCGGTTACCGCCTTGATGCTGAGGCGGATGCGGCCTTGCTTGTCTACCTCCAGCACCTTTACGCGGACGTGGTCGCCTTCGGAGAGCTTGTCGCTGACTTTTTCCACCCGTTCGTTGCTGATTTGGGAGATATGCACCAAGCCGTCGCGTCCGGGCAGGATGGTGACGAAGGCGCCGAAGTCCATTAGGCGCGCCACCTTGCCTTCGTAGATTTTGCCGACTTCGACATCGGCGGTAATGAGTTCGATGCGTTTCTTGGCCTCTTCGCCGGCGGCCTTGTCTACGGAGAAGATCTTGACGATGCCGTCGTCGGTCACGTCCACGGTGGCGCCGGTCTCTTCGCAGATAGAGCGAATGGTCACACCGCCCTTGCCGATCACGTCGCGGATCTTTTGCGGATCGATCTTGAAGGAGACGATGCGCGGGGCGTGTTCGGACATCTCTTTCCGCGGCACGTCGATGGCCTTGTTCATCTCCTTCAGGATATGCAGCCGCCCCTCTTTGGCCTGATCCAGCGCGATCTCCATGATCTGCTTGGTGATGCCGTTGATCTTGATGTCCATTTGCAGGGCGTTCACGCCGTTGATGGTGCCGGCTACCTTGAAGTCCATGTCGCCGAGGTGGTCCTCGTCGCCCATGATGTCGGTGAGCACGGCGAACTTTTCGCCCTCCTTGATGAGTCCCATGGCGACGCCGGCAATGGGGGCCTTCAGCGGCACCCCGGCGTCCATTAGCGACAGGCTGGTGCCGCACACCGAGGCCATGGACGAAGAGCCGTTGGACTCGGTGATTTCGGACACCACGCGGATGGAGTACGGGAAGTCTTGCATGGCGGGCATGCAGGCCTCGACGCCGCGCTTGGCCAGCCGGCCGTGGCCGATCTCACGCCGTTTCGGCGTGCCCACGCGGCCGGTTTCGCCCACGCAAAAGGGCGGGAAGTTGTAATGCAGCATGAAGGGTTCGCGACGCTCGCCTTCCAGGGCGTCGATGATCTGCGAATCGCGCTCGGTGCCCAGGGTGGTGACCACCAGGGCCTGGGTCTCGCCGCGGGTGAACAAGGCCGAACCATGGGTGCGCGGCAACACGCCGGTGCGCACGCTGATGGGGCGCACGGTGCGGGTGTCGCGGCCGTCGATACGGGGCTCGCCGTCGAGGATTCGCCCGCGCACGATCCGCTTTTTAATCTTCTCAATGGCGCCGTAGACCTCGGGTTCGCTCCATTGCGCACCTTCCGCATGGCAGAGCTTTTCCACCGTGGCGGCGGCTATTTGGTCCGCCTTTTTGTAGCGCTCCAGCTTTTCGGCGATTTGGTAGGCCGCGCCCAGCGGTCCCTCGGCCTCGGCCGCCACCGCTTCCAGCAGTTCGGTGTTTTCCTGCGGCGGGGTGAAGGGGAAGGCCTGCGGGGCTGCTTCGGCCGCCAATTCCTTGATGTTTTGGATCACGATCTGCATCTGCTCGTGACCGAACAGCACCGCGCCGAGCATCACCTCTTCGGAAAGCTCGCGGGCCTCGGATTCCACCATCAGCACGGCGTCTTCGGTGCCCGCGACCACGAGATCGAGGTCGGTGTCGTCGCTCAGCCCGGTGCCCGCGGGGTTGAGCTGGTAGTGACCGTTTTTGTACCCTACGCGGGCCGCGCCCACCGGGCCTTCGAACGGCAGCCCGGAGACCGCCAACGCCGCTGAGGCCCCGATCAGCGAGGGGATCTCGGGATCCACCGCCGGGTTCAGGGACTTGACGGTGGCGATCACCTGGGTTTCGTTCACAAACCCCTTGGGAAACAACGGCCGCAGCGGGCGGTCGATCAGGCGGCAAGTGAGGGTCTCCTTCTCCGAGGGCCGCCCCTCGCGCCGAAAGAAACCGCCGGGGATGCGGCCCGCGGCATAGGTCTTTTCCTGATAGTCCACGGTCATGGGGAAGAAGTCGCGACCTTCGCGGGCCGTTTTTTCCGCCACCACCGTGACCAACACCACGGTGTCGCCCATGTTGACCATCACCGCGCCGTTGGCCTGGCGGGCGATTTCGCCGGTTTCGAGGATGACCTCGTGGTCACCGTACTTAAACTGTTTTTTGATCGGAGTCACTTTGGCTTCCTCTAGTCGTCTGGCGTCCGCGATGGCCTACCGGCGCAATCCGAGGCGGGAGATCAGGGTGCGATAGCGCTCCAGATCCTTGCCTTTGAGATAGTCCAGCAGCTTACGTCGGGAGTTCACCATTCGCACCAGCCCCCTTCGGGAGTGGTGGTCGTGTTTGTGGGCGGCGAAATGCCCGCTGAGTTGATTGATGCGCGTGGTTAGCAGGGCCACCTGCACTTCGGGGGAGCCGGTGTCGTTGGCGCCGCGGCCGTAGTCTTCAACAATCTTGCGTTTCTCATCAGCAGTAATAGCCATTCTTTCAAAACCTCATTGGTCGTTGTTGCAATACCCGGCCTCCGCCAATGGGTGCAGGGGCGCGGGCGGGATCCTGTAAAGGCAGGATCCGGGAAAATCGATCACAGGATCGATCCGGGTCTTAACAGGCACGAAATTTTTAAAAAACGAGGTGCAGAGTATGCGCTTTCAGGGCGCTGGGCTCAACCGAAAATGGGCCTTTGGTCAGCCCGCCAGCAACCGGCGCGGGGCGACCTTGCCGTCTTCGTCGATCTCGCCCACGCCGACGAACCGATCGTCCGCATCGTAGAGTCGAACAAGCCCCGAGACCGGGGCATTGGGCACCATCACGGCCTGCCCCTGGGCGAGATAAAAGGCGGTATCCGGCGACATCCGCACCGCGGGCCAGCCGCCCAGCGCGCTGTCCACGGGCAGCAGAAAGGCGTCGAGGGCGGGCGGCCCTTCGGCCTCCAGGACCGCCTCCAGGCGTTCCATGCTGATCATGTCGGCGGCGGTGTAGGGCCCGACCCCGGTCCGGGTCAGTGCAGTGACGTGGGCGCCGCAGCCGAGGACCTCGCCAATGTCTTCCGCCAGGGTGCGCACATAAGTGCCCTTGGAACAGCGCACATCAAGCGCAAACTCGGGCGGCTCGAAGACCGTCAGGACGTTTTCATAGAGGGTGATGGCCCGCGGCTCACGCTCCACCTCCTTGCCCTCGCGCGCCAGCTTGTACAGCCGCTGGCCCTTGTGCTTGAGCGCCGAATACATCGGCGGCACCTGCTTGATTTCGCCCACAAAGCCGGCCACCGCCTCGCGCAACGCGTCCTCGGTGATGTGCTCGGCCGAGCGGGTCTGCAACACCTCGCCCTCGGCGTCTTGGGTGGTGGTGGTGACGCCGAGCTGGGCGCGCATGCGGTAGCGCTTGTCGGCATCTAATAGATAGGCCGAGATCTTGGTGGCGCCGCCAAAGCAGATCGGCAGCAGGCCGTCGGCCAACGGGTCCAGGCTGCCGGTATGCCCCGCCTTCTGGGCCTGAAACAGTCGCTTGACCTGCTGCAAGGCCTGGTTGGAGGTCATCCCGAGGGGTTTGTTCAGCAACAGTATGCCCTGAACGTTGCGTCCGCTTCTACGCCGTTTCGCCATGGAGGAGTGCTTTATTGAGGATCCGAATCGTCGGAAGAATGGTCCGAGTCCACGGCTTGCTCGATCAGCGCCGAAAGGCGCATGCCGTGCTCCACGGACTCGTCATAGATAAACTTGAGCACCGGCAGGGTGCGCATGCGCACCCGACGGCCCAGCTCGTGGCGCAAGAAGCCGGCGGCCTCGTTGAGGGTGCGGGCGGTTTCGCGCTCGTCGGCGTCGCCGCCGAGGACCGTGAAATAGACCTTGGCGTGGGACAGATCGCGCGCCACTCGCACTTCTTGAATGGTGATCATGCCCAACCGCGGGTCATCCAAGACACTGCCGACTAGCTCCGCCAGCTCGCGTTGGAGCTGGGGGCCGAGGCGTTCGTTACGGGTGAATTCGCGTGCCATTGGTTTGGGATCAGAGCTCGCGCTTGACTTCGTAGCGCTCGTAGACCTCGATTTGGTCTCCGGGCTTTACGTCGTTGTAGTTCTTCACCCCGATGCCGCACTCGGTGCCGGCGCGCACCTCTTGCACGTCGTCCTTGTAGCGGCGCAAGGATTCCAGTTCCCCTTCGTAAATCACTACGTTGTCGCGCAGTACGCGAATCGGGTTCGCCCGCTTGACCATGCCGTCCAGCACGATGCAGCCGGCAATGGCGCCGAGCTTGGAGGAGCGAAACACGTCACGCACCTCGGCTAGGCCGATGATTTCCTCCCGCACCTCGGGGGAAAGCATGCCGGAGATGGCGCTGCGCACATCGTCGATCACCTCGTAGATGATGGAATAGTAACGCAGATCCACGCCCTGCTCTTCCGCCACCCGGCGTGCGGTGGCATCGGCGCGCACATTGAAGCCGATCATAATGGCCGCGGAGGTGAGAGCCAGGTTGACGTCGGATTCGTTGATGCCGCCGGCGCCGGCGGCGACGATACGGACCTTGATTTCGTCGCTGGAGATCTTCTCCAAGGACTCGCGAAGCGCCTCCACACTGCCCTGGACATCGGCCTTGACGATCAGGTTGACGTAGTTGACCTCGCCGGCCTGCATTTGCGAGAAGACCTCCTCGAGCTTGGCCGCCTTTTGCGCCGCGAGGCGGCTATCGCGGGCCTTCATCTCGCGGTCTTCCGCCAACTCGCGGGCCTTGCGCTCGTCGGGCACCACCAGGGCGTCGTCGCCCGCATTGGGCACCCCGGAAAGCCCCAACACCTCGACCGGAATCGAGGGACCGGCGGCATCCACCGGCGCGCGGGTTTCGTCGAACAGGGCGCGCACGCGGCCGAAATGCTGGCCGCTGACCAGGATATCGCCGCGCCGCAGGGTGCCCGATTGGACCAGCACCGTAGCCACTGGCCCGCGCCCCTTGTCGAGGCTGGATTCTACGATAATGCCGCGTCCCGGGCCGTCTTCCACGGCCTGGAGTTCGAGCACCTCGGATTGCAGCAAGATGGCCTCCAGCAGGTCATCGACGCCCTCGCCGGTCTTGGCGGACACCTTCACGAACATGGTGTCGCCGCCCCAGTCTTCGGGGATGACTTCCTGCTGCGACAGCTCTTGCATCACCCGGTCCGGATTGGCCTCGGGCTTGTCCATTTTGTTCACCGCCACGATCACCGGCACGCCGGCGGCCTTGGAGTGTTGCACCGCCTCGACGGTCTGCGGCATTACGCCGTCGTCCGCCGCCACCACCAGCACCACGATATCGGTGACCTTGGCCCCGCGCGCCCGCATCGCGGAGAACGCCGCATGGCCCGGGGTGTCGAGGAAGGAGATCATGCCGTGGTCGGTCTCTACATGATAGGCGCCGATATGCTGCGTGATGCCGCCGGCCTCGCCCGCGGCCACCCGGGTAGTGCGAATGAAGTCGAGCAGCGAGGTCTTGCCATGGTCCACATGGCCCATGATGGTGACCACCGGGGCGCGGGGTTTGAGTTCGCCCTGCCCTTCCCCTTCCAGGCTCTCCAACACCTGGGTCTCGACGTCGTGCTCCTTCTGCGCCACCGGATTGTGGCCCTTCTCTTCCACCACCAGGGTCGCGGTGTCGCGATCCAGGGCCTGGTTGATGGTGACCATCATGCCCATTTTCATCAGCATCTTGATCACCTCGGCGGCCTTGACCGACATCCGCTGCGCCAGGTCCGCCACGGTGATCATTTCCGGGATTTCCACGTTACGCACCACCGGCGACGTGGGCCTTTTAAAGCCGTGCGCGGTCTCGGCCTTCACCGCGCCGCGCCGCTTGCCGCGAGACTTGGTCTTGCGCTTGCCGCGCTTTTCCTCGTTGACATGCAGCTCTTCGCGCGTGCCGCGTCGCTGACCGCCGGCGGCCTTTTTGCGCTTGGGCTGGTCATCGGCAACCACTGCCGCCGGCTTCTTGACCTCTTTCTTCTTTTCCTTTTTCTTGGCTTCTTTTGATTTGGCCTCAAGCTCGGAGCCGCCCACGACCCGGCCGGTGCGATACTCCTCCTGCGGGCCGCTCGGCGGCGCTTCCTTGGGCTTGGGTTCGACTTTCGGTTCGGGTTTGGCCTCAGCTTCGGTTTTGGGCTCGGGTTCGGCCGCTTGCGGCTCTTCCTGTTTCTGCTTGGCGGCTTGCTCTTGCTCTTGTTTCATGCGCTGCGCATCCTCCTCGGCCCGCTGTTTCTCTGCTTCCGCCTGAAGCTTGGCCTCTTCCTTGCGCTGGCGCTCCTCTTCCTCGGCCTTCTCGGCCTTACGGCGATTCTCCTCCGCCAGACGCCGGGCTTCGGACTCGGCCTCCATCTGGCGTTGTTTCTCCGCCTGCGCCTCCAGCGCCTGTTTGACCGCCTCGGCGTCCGGGTTGATCGTCGCTTCCGCCTCCGCCTCGCGTTTGACATAGGTGCGCTTGCGCCGCACCTCGACGCTCACGGTCTTGCTCGGACGCGGCGCGCCGCGGGCCTGCGGGCTGCGTGCGCCGCCGCCGGTGGGCTGGCGCAACTCGCTCACGGTCTTGCGGCGCAAGGTGATCTTGCGCGGCGACTCGCCCTGCGCCTCGGCCCCGACTGCGCCGTGAGATTCGCGCAAATGCTCCAGCAGCTTGCGCTTCTCCGATTCGCTGATGCTATCGTCGGCGCCGCCTTTCGGCAGCCCAGCCTGTTCCAGCTGGCCAAGCAGTGCGTCCACAGGAATGCCCACGTCATCAGCGAGCTGTTTTACCGATACATCACTCATTGGAAGAAGCCTCCCGGTCTATCCTAACCCTGTTCGTCAGCGAACCAGGGCGCGCGCGCGGTCATGATGAGCTTGCCCGCCCTCTCTTCGTCCATGTCGTCGATTTCCATCAATTCATCCACCGATTGCTCCGCCAGATCGTCCATGGTCACGATGCCTCGGCCCGCCAGTTGGCGCGCCAGGGTGTCGTCCATACCGTCCATGTTGAGCAGGTCTTCGGCGGGCGTGTTGTCGGAGAACGCCTCTTCCTTGGCAATGGCCTGAGTCAGTAAGACCTCTTTGGCCCGTTCCCGCAGTTCTTCGACCATGTCCTGGTCGAACTCTTCGATGCCCAGCATTTCGTTAATCGGCACATAGGCCACCTCTTCGAGGGTGGAGAAGCCTTCCTGCACCAGGATATTGGCCACTTCCTCGTCCACCGCCAGGCTGTCCATAAAGCGCCCCACCTGTTCCCGGGCCTCGGCGTCGTTCTGCTCCGCGGCTTCGGCCTCGCTCATTACATTGAGTTCCCAGCCGCTCAGCTCGCTGGCGAGCCGCACGTTCTGGCCGCCGCGACCGATGGCCTGGGAGAGATTGCTCTCTTCAACCGCCACGATCATGCTGTGGGCGTCTTCATCCACGATGATGGACACCACTTCGGCCGGCGACATTGAATTAATCACGAATTGAGCGGGATTCTCGTTCCAGAGGATAATGTCCACCCGCTCCCCGTTGAGTTCATTGGACACCGCCTGCACCCGCGAGCCGCGCATACCGACGCAGGCCCCGACCGGGTCGAGCCGCGGGTCATTGGTCTTGACCGCGATCTTGGCCCGCAGCCCCGGATCGCGGGCGCCGCCGATGACCTCAATCAGCCCCTCGCCCACTTCCGGCACCTCCAGCCGAAACAACTCCAGCAAGAGTTCGGGCCGGGTGCGGCTGACGAAAAGCTGCGGTCCGCGCTGCTCGGAGCGCACCTCGTACAGATAACCGCGCAGGCGGTCGCCCACCCGCACCGATTCTTTGGGGATCATCTCCTCGCGCGGCACCATAGCCTCGGCGTTGCCGCCGAGATCGACGATCAGGCTGCCGCGCTCGGCGCGTTTCACCACGCCCGTGACCAGTTCGCCGACCCGCTTGCGGTAGCCCTCGACGATCTTCGCGCGCTCGGCGTCGCGCACCTTCTGCACGATCACCTGCTTCGCGGTCTGGGCCGCAATGCGACCGAAGGCGATGGATTCCATGGGTTCTTCCACGAAATCACCCTCGTTCACCTCGGGGTGTTTTTGGCGTGCGATGGTCACCTTAACCTGGTGATCCGGGTCGATGTCCTCGGGGGCGTCTTCCACCACCTCCCAGCGGCGAAAACTGTCATAGTCGCCGGAGGTGCGATCGATCGCCACCCGCACATCGATCTCGCCGCTGTGTTTCTTGCGCGTAGCCGACTCCAACGCGGCCTCCAAGGCCTCGAAGATGATTTCCTTCTCGACTTCCTTTTCGTTGGACACCACGTCCACGACCAGCAAAATCTCTTTATTCATGGTCCTTACCTAACCCACTCATAGATCCGGCACCAGGCGCGCCCGTTCGATGTTGTCCCACTCCAGCGCAACCGGCTCGCCATCCACCCTGAGCACCACCTGATCGCCCTCCAGGCCGATCAGAACGCCTTTGAACTTGCGCCGGTCGCCGACTTTCAAGCGGGTGCGAAGATTCACTTCACACCCCTGGAATCGCTCGTAATGCTCCGGCGTGAACAGCGGGCGATCCAGGCCCGGCGACGACACCTCCAACTGATAGTTCTCAGAGATCGGATCCTCCACGTCGAGCACGGCCGACACCTGGCGGCTAACCCGGGCGCAATCATCCACCAAAATCCCTTGCGGGCGATCGATATAGACGCGCAGGGTCGCGCTCTTGCCCGAGGACAGGTATTCGATGCCCACCAGCTCATAGCCCAAGGCCTCCACCGGGTCTTGAAGCATGCGAGTCAGGTTTTCCGGTGCTGTCGCCATCGTTCTCCGCAAATAAAAAATGGGCCAGCGGCCCATTCTCTATAACACCCAATAAAAAACCCCGCTAAGGGGGTTTTTAGAATAGTGGTAGCGGGGGCAGGATTCGAACCTACGACCTTCGGGTTATGAGCCCGACGAGCTGCCAGACTGCTCCACCCCGCACCGGTGAATTCCGTATATTACAGAATCGTTATGCTCCTTGTCAAGCATCTCTTGGCGGGAGTTGCTTCTCGGCGGGTCTTGCGACCGCCCTTCGTCCTTGAGGGCGCAAACTATAACAAAGCGCGCCGCGCACCGCAACCCCAAGAGCCGAAAATATCTGCGCCCTCGGCCGCGACAGGCAAGCGCCGACCCGCTCGCCGGGGCCGTGCGAAAACCTGCCATCGGGGCTTGACATTCGGCCTCGCCGCCCAGCGCATGGGCGCAGAGGTTTTGTCCACACAAACTGTGGATAACTTTGTGGAGAAGCCGTCGAAAAACCCGCAGAGGGCGCATCTTTAGCGGGTTCCTTTTAGATTGCACAAAAAACGACCAACTTCTATAATATGAGTAATAACAATGAATTGCCGATTTTTTGCGGGCACCGCCGAACCCCCGCGGCCGACCCGCCCAGGGGTCGCCCCGCCGCTCGCGACGGTTGTGGAAACATCAAGCCGCTACGCACCGCGCCAGCCGCGATCTTCCGCACGAATACCGCCGCGCGCCTCAGTCGCGGAAGCAACCCGGGCGCCCTCGGAGCCCAGGGCGCGCGGCGGGCCGCAGCGGGCGCAGAGCGGGTTGGGGCAGAAACCCTGAGTGCAACGAAGAGGGCCGGCAACCGCCAATCCCTACCGAAACCTTTAACCCCTGTTTCTCTGGGCTCTCTGCGGTCCCCTGCGGCCTCTGCGTCCCCAAGAGTCGTTGTTTCCGCTATCTGCGCGCAGGCCTGCCAAAGGCGGGCCGCCAAGGGCGCGGCTCTTGGTTGCATTCCGCGGCCAGGCGGGGCATCTTAGCGGGATCGAATCCACGCAACGAGAACCTGGCGCTATGCAAGCACTGCCCTTGATCCTGGAGCCCGCGGAGCTGCGGCCGTTGCTCGGCTCGGACGAGATTCTGGTCCTGGATCTATCGCGCGAAAACACCCACCGCGATCTGCACATCCCCGGCGCCCGGTTTCTGGATTATGCCGCCCTGGTGGAAGATCGCCCGCCGGCGAGCGGCTTGCTTCCCGCCGCGGCGGTATTGGCGCAGCGCCTCGGCGACGCCGGGATCGGACCCGACACCCGAGTCGTGGCCTATGACGACGAAGGGGGCGGCAAGGCGGCGCGTCTAATTTGGACCCTGCATGCGCTCGGCCACCGCCACGGCTCCCTCTTGAACGGCGGGCTCCAGGCCTGGGCCAATGAGCGTCAGCCGTTGGACCGCAAACCGGCCCGTGCGGAAGCGGCGAGCTTTCACGCCGCAACGAACCCCGAGGTGACGGCCGACGCCGAGTACATCTTAAGCCGCCTCGACGACCCCGGACTGGCCCTTTTGGATGCCCGGTCGGCAGAGGAGTACACCGGCGCGCGGCGCTTTTCGGCCCGCCCGGGGCGCATCCCCGGGGCGGTCAATCTGGACTGGACCGAGGCCATGGACCGAACCCGCAACCTGCGAATGAAGCCGGCGGACCGCTTGACGCAGACCCTGGCGGGCCTCGGCGTAACCCCGGATAAGGAAGTGGTCGTCTATTGCCAGACCCACCATCGCTCTTCCTATCTCTATGTGGCGCTCAAGGCCCTCGGCTTCGAACGGGTGCGCGGCTACCCCGGATCCTGGTCGGACTGGGGCAACCGCCTGGATTTACCGACCGAGACTGGCTAGTATAACTGCGCGGAAACAACGGCTGTTAGGCACGCACAGGGCGCAGAGGGGGTTTTGCTGATTTCTTCCTCGCCCCCACGCTCCAGCGCGGGGATGCAGGCCCGGCGCTTCAGCGCCGCTGCTGGGCCAAGCACAACCGGTGCAGCCTCAGTCTCTCAGCCTGACCAAAGAACTCCGATTCTATGCGAACCATCCCTCGGCAATCCTCCCTGGTTTTTGGCCTGTCCCTGATGCCTCTCGCCGGTTTGGTCGCCGCCTTCCTGCTCGGCGGGCTGGGGGCCAACCCGGCGGAGGCCTTGATCCGCCAACTGGGGGACTGGACCCTGCGCTTTTTACTAATCACCCTCGCCCTCCGCCCCGCCCAGCACTGGCTAGGCTGGCGGCTGTTGCGGCACCGGCGGATGCTGGGGTTGTTCGCCTTTTTCTATGCGGTCTTGCACTTCGCCGCCTACGCGGTGCTGGATGCCGGCCTGGACCCCGGTTATATCTTGGACGACATCGCCAAACGCCCCTATATCACGGTGGGACTCGTCGGCCTGGCCCTGCTGTTCGCACTGGCCTTCACCTCCGCAAGCGGCCTACGCCGCCGCCTGGGGGTGTGGTGGCGACGGCTGCACTGGGCGATCTATCCCGCCGCCGCGCTGGGGGTGATGCATTTCTTCATGCTCACTCGCGCCGACTACCGGGAACCCGCCGTTTACGCGATGCTGCTAAGCGCCCTGTTACTGCTGCGCATCCGCCCGGCCCCTGGGAGCGTGCAAAAAAAACCGCCGATAAACGGCGGCAAAGGTCACGCAGAGAAGCGCGTTGAGGAGAACCGCGAATAGGCGCCCGGGCGGCCCCGAGCGCGCCTGCCTTGGCGGAACCGGGCGGGGCGGCTTAGGCGTAGGCCGGGGCGAAGGCCTTGGCCGGGTCTTCCACCGGGCCGTCGCCGCTCCAGTACGGCGAGAGCTTGCGCAGCTTGCTAACGATAGGCGGAATGGCCTCGATCACCCGCTCGATCTCGGCCTCGGTGTTGTAGCGCGAGAGCGAGAAGCGCACCGAGCCGTGGGCCGCGGTATAGGGGATGTCCATGGCCCGCATTACATGCGAGGGCTCGAGCGAGCCGGAGGTGCAGGCCGAGCCCGATGAGGCGGCAATGCCGGCCTTGTTCATCAGCAGCAGGATGGCCTCGCCCTCGATGTATTCGAAGGCGATGTTGGCGGTGTTCGGCAGGCGATTGCCGGGGTCGCCGGTGACGAAGGCATAGGGCACCTGGGCCAGGATGCCCTTTTCCAGTTTGTCCCGCAGCCGCCGCACCGCGGTGTTCTCCTGCTCGATATTGGCCAGGGCCAGCTCGGCGGCCTGGCCCAGGCCGATGATGGAGGCGGTGTTCTCGGTGCCCGCGCGCCGGCCGCGTTCTTGGTGTCCGCCGCGCAGCAGCGGCCGAAAGCGGGTGTTGCGCCGCAGGTAGAGCACCCCCACGCCCTTGGGGGCATGCAGCTTGTGGCCGGAGAGCGACAGCATGTCGATGGCGGTGTCCTGCAGGCGCATGGGCAGTTTGCCCGCCACCTGCACCGCGTCGGAGTGAAACAGCACCCCGGCCTCGTTGGCCAGCTCCGCCATCTCCTCGACTGGGAACAGGGTTCCGGTCTCGTTGTTGGCCCACATCACCGACACCAGGGCGACGTTGTCCGACAGCAGATTGGCGTACTCCTGAATGTCCAAGCGGCCCTTTTTATCCACCTTCAGGTAGTGGACGGTGTAGCCGTCCTTCTCCAGGTGCTCGCACAGGCTCAGCACCGCCGGGTGCTCCACCACAGTGGTGATGATCTCCTTGCGGTTGGGCTGCACCTTGAGCGCGGAGAGGATGGCGGTGGAATCGGACTCGGTGCCGCAGGAGGTGAAGATCACCTCGGAGTCGTGCTCGGCCCCGATCAATGCCTGCACCTGGCGGCGGGCGTTCAGCAGCGCCCGCCCCACCTTGTCGCCGAAGCTGTGCAGCGAGGAAGGGTTGCCGAATTGCTCGCTAAAGAAGGGCAGCATCGCCTCCACCGCCTCGGGGGCGACCAGGGTGGTGGCGTTATTGTCGAGATAGATCGGTTCGCTCATGACTGGTTACCCCGCTGCGGCCATTTTCTGCATCGCGGAGGCCGGAACCACCTTAATGAACTCGCCCATCTCCTCTACCAACCGCTGCTGAATGCCGTTGAGGGTCATGCCGGCCATTTGGCAGCCGGAACAGGCGCCGGTCATGTTCACATAGACGGTATTGCCCTCCACGTCCACCAGCTCCACGTCCCCGTGGTCCGCCTGCAGCTGGGGCCGCAGGGACTCCAGCACGGTTTCGATGCGCCGAATCCGTTGCAGGTTGGTGAGCTTGGTCTTCTTCGGCGGCGCGGCCTTGGCGCTGGCATTAAAGGCCTCGCCCTGTTCCGTCAACACCGTGGTCAGGATCTCTTCGATGCCCTCGTGGCAGGCGCTGCAACCGCCGCCGGCCTTGGTGTAGTGGGTGACCTCCTCCACCGTGCGCAGGCCGTTGGCCCGCACCACGTCTTCGATCATCACCGCGTCCACCGCAAAGCATTTGCAGATCAAGGCGCCCTCTTCGTGGTCGTCCTTCCACTCTTCGCCGCGGTAGTTGGCCACCGCCGCCTGCAAGGCCTCGCGCCCCATCACCGAGCAGTGCATCTTCTCCGGCGGCAGGCCGTCGAGGTAATCGGCGATGTCTTGATTGCTCACCACCAAGGCCTCGTCCAGCTTTTTGCCCTTAATGATCTCGGTAAGGGCGGAAGAAGAGGCGATGGCCGAGCCGCAGCCGAAGGTCTGAAACCCGGCCTCAAGGATGGTCTCGGTCTCCGGGTCCACCTTTAGCGTCAGGCGCAGGGCGTCGCCGCAGGAGAGAGAGCCGACGTCGCCCACGGCGTTGGCCTCCTCCACCGCGCCGGCGTTGCGCGGGTTGAAGAAGTGTTCCTGGACCTTTTCAGAATAATCCCACATGGCGTGACCTCCAAAACGATGCTTTGATCCCGGCCTGGGGCCGGGGCTCTGCGATACGGGTAGGGACGAATTTGCATCCGCCTTTTACACAGCATCAAAGCAAGCGCAATGCCAACCACCGCAAGGCGCAACGGCGGGTTTCGCCGTTCAGGATTCAAGCCACTGAATAATAAAGTGAATTCCTGGGCTTTGGCATCAACGCCGGGGTCCGAAACCGAGCGCGAAACCCCACCTGCCGGGGGAAAACCGACCCCCTGGGAAGGAGAAGCCGCAAAACCCAAAGCGGCCATTGTCGGGAAGGAGACAAACTGCGCTATTGCCGCTTGCCTTCGGGGCCGCTCCGCGGCTAAGGTTTAGTCGCAACGCGTTCAAGCCTTCGCGGCATCACCACCCCAAGGAATCTCCATGAGCCTTTGGCGCTTTTTGATCACCGTAATCTGTTTAGTCGCGGTTTCGTATTTTTTGCTGTCATCCATCTTGGTGGGGGATCGCAAACAGTCGCCCGAGACCATCGCCTACGAGGTGCTCTCGGACCAAGCGGGACAGATCCGCATCGCCCTTCCGGGGGAGCGTTTTAGCAAACTCGCGTTGTATCAACTCGCGCAAACCCTGTGCGAAGACCGCAGCCCCTGCAGGCTGGACATCCTGCGGCGCCTGCCGGAACTCGACCCGCCCGCGGGCGGGCCGGCCGCAGGCCCGCAGTCGCGCGAGCTGATCGCCCGCTTCGTGAAGGTCGATGGGGACGAACGCGGGCAATTCAACATCTGCGCCGATGGCGTTTGCGACTGAGCGCGACCACGGAACGCGGACCTGAATCGGCGCAACCCCGCGATCACCCCCCGCCCCGAGAGGGCGTTACTAGGCTGTCGAAATCAGGCCATTATTCGAGCAAAGAGTTTCCCGGTTTTTGGCTTTTATCTGCGGCGAAGAATGCTGCGCGTTTTTTGCGCTGAGCGCAGAGAAGCAAAGGTTTTTTCCTAGAGGTCCTATCAACATGACCGAATCGCCTGTCCAGGAGCCCGGTTCCAGCGATCCTGGTCGTTTTTTGTTAGGGCTTCTTAACCACAGAGAGCACAGAGAGCCACAGAGAAAAACCCTCTCAAGCTCTGTGGCCCTCTGTGTTCTCTGTGGTTCAAAAAACAAACCCGAAAGCGCGTAGGATGCGCCTCGCGAGGCTCGGCGCATCCCATACGGTTTTATAATCCGAAAGCCGGGGCGCTGATGGAGGGGGTGGATCAATGACAGGATGAAAACACATGTCCATCCAAAGGCTGTGGCGCTCGGAACCCTTTCATGAATATGTTGTTTAAGAAGAGTTACCCCGGTGGGGGTGACCGCTTGGAGATCTTCCGTCAGAAGATCTTTCCGGGGCGCAACCATTGGCCGCTGGCCTATACTGGAGATATGCCTATGACATACAGTAATAAAATCAACAACTTAAAAGGAGAACCAGATGAAGATAAAGATATCCACTAAATACCTTAAACTCTACATTGCTATTGACCGTAAAATATTGAAATTGCTTCTTATTACCCTAATACTCTCGTCTTGATGTAATGTAATCTACCCACTCCGTGGGCGTAACAAAGACCACCTTCTGGTGGCCTTTTTTTGGCCTTTTTAGAGGCCCTATCAAAATGACCGAGCCGCCTGCCCAGGGACCCGGCTCCAGCGATCCTAGTCGTTTTTTGTTAGGGCTTCTTAGGCTATCCGAAGGTCGCCTACGAGCAGGCAACCCCGGGCCGTGGTCGGGGTCCGATCAGGCGGCAGCCGATTCGGGCAGCCCGAACAGCCTCAGGTAGGCCTCGGTGGTGCTTGCGGTGATCCGCTCCAACGACTCCCCCTTGACCTCGGCCAGCCTTTCCGCCACATGCCGCACATAGGCCGGGAGGTTGGCGCGGCCGCGGTGGGGGACTGGGGCCAGGTAGGGGGCGTCGGTTTCCACCAAAATGCGTTCCAGCGGCACGCGCGCGGCCACCTCGCGCAGGGATTTTGCGCTGTTGAAGGTGATGATGCCGGAAAACGAGATAAAGAACCCCAGGTCCAGGGCGGCCTTGGCGGTGTCCCAGTCCTCGGCAAAGCAGTGCATCACGCCGCCGACCGCCGCCGCGCCTTCTTCGCGCAAAATGCGGATGGTGTCTGCGGCGGCGGCCCGGGTGTGGATCACCAGCGGCTTGCGGACCTGCTTGGCGGCCGCGATATGCCGACGGAAGCGTTCACGCTGCCATTCCAGGTCGCCTTCGCTGCGGAAATAGTCCAGGCCGGTTTCGCCGATGGCGACGTTTTTCGGGTGCCCCGCCAGCGCCGCCAGTTCGTCGGCGTCCGGGTCGCGACCGTCCTGCTCGTTGGGGTGGACGCCGACGGTGATGGAGACATCGTCATAGCCCGCCACTAACGCCGTCATGGCCGGGTATTGCTCCAGGTTGATGGCCACGCAGAGCATGTGCCCGATGCCTTGTTCTCGGGTGCGGGCCTTGAATGCGGCGAAATCGCTATCGAAGGCGGAGAGGTCGAGGCGGTCGAGGTGGCAATGAGAATCCACCAGCAGGCCGTCGAGTTGCCGGGTAGACTGCATAGGCGAACAAGTCCTGCTTACATGGTGTGAGTCGGGCGGTCCCATTTGAGGGCGCCGGCGAGGTAGGTCTCGATCTTTTTGCGGGCCATGCCGCCATCCTGCTCGCTGAATTGAACCCCGATGCCTGCGGCCTTGTTGCCTTCGGCCCCGATGGGGGTGAGCCATACGATCTTCCCCGCCACCGGGATGCGGTCGTTTTCCTTCATCAGGGTGAGGAGCATGAACACCTCGTCGCCGAGTTTGTATTTTTTATTGGTGGGCACAAACAGCCCGCCGTTGTTCACGAAGGGCATATAGGCGGCATACAGGGCGTTGACGTCGCGTATGGTCAGCGACAGAATGCCCTGGCGGCCGCCGGCAAGGTTTGGTGCTGCCATGTTAGGCCTCTCTCCGGGTTCGACTAGATTCCGCTACGCTTAGTAATAAGCGTTCCAATTGCATCTGCACATTCAGCGCGCCCGCGCGCAGATCCTCCGCGGTTTCGTAACATCGGGCGAGCACGCCGAACAGCCGCCGCTGGTCCACTTGCGGGGCGAGCTTTGCGAACCGCGCGCCTTGGTCCGGGTTGATTAGCTTGGGCGGGCGCTCCACCATTTGTAAACGCAGCATATCAGCCACCCAACCGCTAATCCAGTGCAGCAGCCGTTGCACATCCAGTTTGCTCCATTCGGCGGCCAGCGACACCGCGTCTGCGCGCCCCGTAAGCAGCCCCAAAAAGGCCTCCAGCAGGGGTTCGCGCTGTTGCAGCCAAGGGTCCCCCGCCAGTTGCAAGGCCGCCAAGGGCGCGCCGCCGGTGAGGCCGAGCAATAACTCGGCCTGCCCCGGGGCGACGCCCTGCTCGCCCAGCCAGGCGCGCGCCTCTGCGGCCGGGGGCGGGGCCAAGGTCAGGCGTTGGCAGCGTGAGCGAATGGTGGCCGGCAAGGCCCCGGGGCGATCGCTGATCAGCACGATCAGGGTCCAGGGCACGGGCTCCTCCAGGGTCTTTAGCAGGCTGTTGGCGGCGGCCCGGTTCAGGGCGTCCGCCGGGGTCACCAAGATCACTTTGTAGCCATCCATTTGCGCCGACAGCCCGGCCTGACCCACAAATGCCCGCACCGGGTCGATGCGCAAGGCCTTGCCCGGCTCCTCGGGGGCCAAGACCCGGAAATCCGGATGGGTCCCGGCCGCGAACAGGCGGCAGCCGCGACAGCTCCCGCAGGCGTCGCCTTCGGAGGAGGGGCTTTGGCAAAACAAGCCCGCCGCCAAGCGCTGGGCCAACTGAAGCTTGCCCAGGCCGGGCGGGCCTTCGAACAGCATGGCATGCGGCAGGGTCGCGTCCAGCCGGGCGCGCCACAGGCGTTGCCAGGCGTTGAGCTGCCACGGGAACAGGGGGGCGGGGTTCGTCATCGCCGCCGCTCAACCACGCCGTCGCAAAGCGCCGCGTTCAACTGCTTTTTCCCGCGTCATGGTTCACCGCATGGCCTCAGAGCGTGCGAAAGCCGTGCGGGGGCAGTGCGCCGGATTCGCTGCACTCAAGCCCCTCCACCGCGGCCGCCGAGGGGCCGCGGGCGAGCCATTCGCGAAGCCGCTCCACGCGCTCCGGCTCGCCGCAGGCCAGCACCTCGACGCGACCGTCGGACAGGTTCCTGGCGTAACCGCTCAGGCCCAAGCTTTGCGCCTGCTCCCGCGCGGAGGCCCGAAAGAACACCCCCTGCACCCGACCGGAGACCCAACACTTGATGCAAAAACTCATGCTCATCGCCTCGCAAATGGGCGCCTAGGGCAGCTCGATCCTGGCCGGCGCGCCGCGGACAATCACCCCGGCATCCGGCGCCGGCGCCGCCACTTCCAACCGAAAGCCGCCGCCTTGGTCATTCGGGATCAGCGCCCAAAGCTCGCCTTGGCGACTCGCGCCGTCCCAAGACACCGCCAGCGGTTGCCCCACTTGCAGCCCGCTAGCGACATCCGCATCGACCTGGGCCGCCGCAATGACCCGCTTCAATTCCACTAACCGCACCAGCGGCCGGGCCTCAAAGCGATTGCTCACCACCTCGCCGGGGCGCACTAGCACCGCCAACACCAGCGCATCAAAGGGCGCCCGCAGCACGCTGTATTCCAAGTTCAGCTTGGCCTCGGCCAACTCCGCAGCCGCCCGCCGCGCCGCCGCCGCGGCCTGGGCCGCGTCGATCTCGGCCAGGGTCAGGTCGTGGATGGACAACACGGTGCGGTCGAACAGCTCGCGGGCGCGCTCCAACTCGCGATCCGCCTCTGATTTTAAGGCCTCCGCCTCCTCCATGGCGGCCCGCGCCTGGTCCAGTTGCGCCCGCAGCAGGCGCTGATCCAGGGCCGCCAACAGGTCCCCCTCGGCCACCCGTTGCCCGGGCGCCACCGCCACCTCCGTCACCAGACCGCTGAGTGGCGTGCCCAGGCCCAAGGGCCGCATCCATTCCAGCACCGCGTCCAGCTCCCACGCCTGAAGGCTTAGGCTTTGCGCCATCAGCGCGAGCAACAGCCCCAGACGAATCATGCTTGCAACCTTCATTCGATGTCCTCCGCGGATGGGTCGGGGGTCAGTAAGGATCCGGTCAACGCATCCAGGCGCGCCCAGGCGAGCGCGGTGTCGAACCGGGCGCGGGCTTCGAGCCAGCGGTGGTCCGAGGTCAGGGTCATGGAGTCGCCGAGATCGGTGCTCACCTCCAGGTCGTACAGGGCCCGGCTGCGATCCAAATAGAGTTCCCGGTAAAAGCCGAGCACATCCAGCTCCTGTCGCCGGGCCTCCAACACCTCCAGCTCCATCACCAAATCAATCGCCGCCTCCCGCACCGCGAACTCCTCGGTCGCCAGCCGGGCCTGGGCTTGGTGCATGCGCGCCCTTTCGGCCGCCACCCCGGCATCGCTGCGGCCGCCGGTGTAAAGCGGCAGCTCCAGCACTAGGCTAGCGGTGAGGGGGTGTCGAGAGCCGGTTTGGCGGGCGTATTCGGCCGCCGTGACCTCGGCCCGAATCACCGGCCCGAAGTCGTTTTCGGCGCGCGCCACGGCTTGGCGGGCGGTCTCCAACTCGGCGCGCAGAGCCTGCAACCCCGGATTGCGCTCCAGCGCCTGTTGCGTCACCGCATCCAGCATCGGCAGGGGCCGGTCGAGGGCCTCCAGGGGCGGCGTCAGCAGATTGGCGGAAAGCTCGTCGGGCCGGTTCAGGGCCAGGGCCAGCCGGGCGCGGGTGCGGCGCTGCATGGATCGGGCCTCGACCAATTGGCGGCGGCTGTCCTGATAGATCCGTTCCGAGTCCGCCAAGGCGATGTCCGAGAGCTGGCCCAGTTCGTGCCGGTCCTGCGCCTTGTCATAGTCCACATAGGCGATGGACATGGCCTCGTTATCCCGAGCGTAACGCAAATCCGCCAGCAGCACATCGAAAAACCGCTGCATGATTAGGATTCGTCGCTCCTGGCGCGCGCCCAACAGACCCCAGGCCTTGCCGCGATAGGCGGCCCCGGCCGCGCCCTGCGAGGCCTCTGTGCGGCCGAAATCATACAGCCGCTTGCTCAGGGTCAGGGTGGCGAGGCTGTCGTTGCGGGATTCGTCGAGCGCGGTGTCGGAGGGATCGAGGTGCGTCAGCCAGGCCTCCATGCCGAGTTCCATCGCGCCTTCTGCGTCGGCGCGGCCGCGCCCCGCCTCCGCCAGCGCCAGTTCTGCCCGCGCTGCAAGCAACGCGGGGTGGGCGTCATCGGCTAGCTCTAACGCGGCCTCCAGGGTTAGCGGGTCGGGCAAGGGCGCGGGCGCCGTCTGCGCCTGCGCCGCGCCGAACCCGCAGCACGCGATCAGCGCGCCGATCAGGCATCGCTTGACGAAATAACGGCCCACCGGGCTCAGCGCCCCATTTCCTGCCGCTTGAAGCGGGTGAAGGACTGATCCTCGTAAACTTTATCCACCACATAGCGGCCCAGCAGCATGAACTCCTCGGGGCCGTTGGTGGCGCCGGTGAGGCGCGCGCGCTTGAGCGCCTGGCCATCGAGGTCGAAGAAGCTGAATACCGGGGTGGCGCGCACCCGGTGCTGCTCGAACGCGAATTCCTTTTGAGTGGTGGTGTTGCCGTCAAAATCCACGATTTCAATATCACCCTCGATATCCACCGGGAAAATCAGAAAATGCGCCTTGAAGTAGTCCTGCACGTCGCTGCGGTTGAGCACCGTTTGCTTCATGCGATGACAAAACGGGCATTCGTCCATTTCGAACATCAGCAGGATGCCGCTCTTGCCGGCATCACGGGCGGTTTGCAACTCTTCGGTGAAATCACCAAAGGTTTGGTCGAAAAAATGGGTCTCGGCGCTACGGCTCTCCACCTCCGCCAGCGCGGGGGAAATGGCCGCCAACAGCGGCAAAAGCACCAGTAGTATCGAAAAACGTCGCATGCAGACTACCTCCTTACCCGGAAAACGCGCGGTTTTAGGCGCGCAACAAGAATCAGTACGAGACTGGAATCGCTTTTCAACCGTTAAATATGGTGTAAAATCGGCTCTAGCAAGACCACACGCTGTGTTTTATTGTTGTTCGAGCGATTATATCAGCCCTTGACCTGGGATGCGAAGCAGAACAAGCGGGAGACTCAGGGATGCACAAACCGAAATTTTCCTTACCCCCCCTAGATCCCGCGGCAAGTCCCAAAACCCTGATCTGCGCCGCAGAGGTGCAGGTCCTGACTGCGAGCTTGCCGCTGGCCGACCCGCTCGCCCTCGGTCGCGCCCTGCTGCCGGCCCTGCGCCTGCAAAACCGCCACCCGCGCCGCCTGCCCGAACGCTTTGAAATGCTGCTCGCGCAAATGCCCCCGGCGCTGCGCATGCTCGACGCCCTGAGACGCTCCATTCGCGCCTACAACCTGGGCGGGTCGCAGCGCAAGGCGCGCGAAACCCATGACCTGGCCGAGCGCCTGGTGCAGGAACTGGGCTACGGCTTCAAGCGCCTTATCGCCGAGACCCTGCTCGCCGGCAAGCCGGCGCGCACCGCGCACCCCGAACGCGATGCGGCCGCGGTGTATTGGGCGCTGCAATGCACCGCCCTGGAGCTGATGCTCGGGTACGCGGACTACCGCCCTGAATCCCCCGCCGCGTGGCGCGAGTGCATCGAACTCTATGTACTGGCGCGCCGTTTGGGCCTCTCCAAGATCCCGGTCAAGGACCCGCTGGAAACCCATTCGGAGCCACTGCACCCCGGGGTGGTGTTCCGCCGCATCTTGCTGCTGGCGATTTTAGACCCCTACTGCATGCGGCGCGGCGAGGTTTGGGCGGCCTATGATTGCCTCGGCGCCTGGGCCGGCCGGGTCAAGGCGGGGGCCTTCACCATCCCGACCTACAGCACAGGGCATTTTATCATCGACATCCGCGGTGACAAGAAACCCGAGGCCTACGACCCCGAGCGCATCCCGGCGGACGCAAAGCAGTATTTGATGCTCAACGTCACCCCGCTCAACGCCACGGTGAATGAGTTCGCCAAGGCGGCGGATGACCCCGAGGCGCGTTTGCCGGCCTGTTTGCGTCACCTGCCGCGCCGTGAGGCGCGCCAGTTATTGCAGAAAATGCTGGTGGCTTGGCACATCAGCCCGACACGCAAGCACCCGCGCGCGAACAAGGCGGATTGGTTCTTTTCCACCTGCGGCATCACCGCGGTGCATCGCCAGCTCAGCCAGGCCTTGGGCGACGCCTGGCCGCCCGCCGAAGAAGAAGACGACGACGACGAATTCGAGTACGACCACGAAACCCTGGTGGAAATCGACCGCTCGTTCAGCAATGCCAGCGCCGCGGCGGCGGATCACCACTCCTTTCGTTGCCGCCAATTCAACATCAGCGCCACCGGCATGGGGCTGGTGTTGTCATCCGAACAGTTCCCGCAGATTAACGTCGGACAACTGATCCTGCTGGAACCCGAACAGGCCCCGGGCGGCAAGTCGCACAAAATCGGCATCATCAAGCGCCTGCTCCGCCGGGAGGACGACAGCATCGAGGCGGGCATCCGCTTGCTCACCGGCCGCTGCGTCCCCGTACTGATCGAGGTCAGCAGCGAAATGGATGACCCCATACGCCAGCCCGCCCTGCTGCTGGAGCGCTCGAGCAGGCCCCCGCAGCTATTTACGCCGCACCTCATCTACCGACCGCAACGCCATTTTTACCTCATTCAATGCGACAACAGCCCGATTTTGGCCCACGCCGGCCGGCTGATCGAGACCACCTGCTGCTACGACCGCTTCGACTTCACCATGGATGAAGAGGCCAGCTAAGGCGATTTACGGCAACAACGCCATCTAGGAACGCAGAGAACGCAGAGGACCGCAGAAGGCGCAGCGATGATTTCGATTGCATGCTCGGTCCCAAGGCCTCCTTAGTAATGCCTGCCTTGCAAGCTCTAGCTTGCCGAATGGCTCGGGCAGCTAGGGCTGCCAAGACGCGGGCTGTATTCCAGACGGCCAGGCAAGGCCGCAGCGGCGGACAGGCGCCCCGCCCTGGGACCCGTGGACGATCAAGCCAGAATTCCTCCGCGCCCTCTGCGGTCCTAGGAGCCGCTGTCTCCGTTATCTGTGCGCAGCCGGACTCGTCGCGCCCCCCGCAAGGCGCGTCAGGTTCCGCCTTTAGCGAACTGCGTATTCGCGTCCATTCGCGGTTCAACGGCCCGCTTCGCCGCAGTCCCGCACGAGTCCGAGCCATGCGCCCAATTCCTGGCACGAGTCGGTCGGCAGCAAAGGCCCTCTCTCTCGCCAAGGCGCAAAGGGCGCCAAGAAAAAAGCTTGGCTTCTCTGCGCCGGCTGCGGTTCTGCGCGCGCCCTGCGTTTCGCGGGCGCCGGGTTGGCGGACCCGAATCCGGCGCAGTCCGGCCATAAGAATCCCCGCCAATCGCCGCGGGCGAGCCCGCAATCAGGGCGCCGCATCCAAGTCCCGGTCTTGCCGCATCAGGGTCTCCAGCGTCACCCCCATCCGCTGTTCGAGGTCGCCGCGCAAGGCCTCGAACAGCCGCCGCGCGCCGGCGTCCCGCCCTGCGTCCGCCAGCCCGGCGAGGTGTCGCGCCTCCGGCAGCACAAAGGATTCGCTGTGATAGAGATCCAGCAGCGTCACCTCATCCAGATCCCGCGCCAAGGCCCAGCGCGCGCCCTCGGTGCGCACCACCATGCGCGCAGCGGCCAGCCGGCTCAGCACCACCTCCAGGCGTTCCTCCGGACCCACCCCAGCGATCTTGCCCAACCGCCGCGTGGACAGCGTCCGCCCCTGGCGCTGGGCATCCCACAGCCCCCCGAGCAGCCGATAGGCATCGATCAAATCATTGCGCCCCGCCCCCTGGCTGGCGGACAGCTCGTCACGGAAGATCCCCAAACAACAGGAAAACTCCGCCCCCAGCAAGGTCACCAACCAGGACACATAGACCCAAACCAGAAAAATCGGCACCACCGCCATGGCGCCGTAAATCGCCTCATAGGCGGGGAAATTGGTGACATAAAAGGCGAAACCCCGCTTGGCCAACTCGAACAGCAGCGCCGCCAAGAACCCGCCCGCCAACGCATGCAACACCGGCACCCGCCGATTGGGCACCACCGAATACAAAAGCGTAAAGGCCACCACCGAGGCCAGCATGGGCGCCACCTTGAGCAGGCCGCCGCCCACGCCCTCAATGGCCGCCGCGGTGTCGGAAATCAGCGGAATCGTGCTTAGATAAGTGGTGGCGGCCACGCTGACGCCCATCAAGATCGGCCCCAGGGTCAGGATCGCCCAGTATTCCATGAACATATTGATCGCGCCCCGCTTACGCGTGACCCGCCAAATGCGATTGAAGGCGCGGTCGATGTTCGCCATTAGCATCAACGCCACCACGATCAAAAACGCAAACCCGGCGCCGCTGAGTTTCGACGCCTTCTGACTGAACGATTGAAAGTAGTCCATCAACAGCTCGCTGGAGGTGGGCACGAAGTTCTCGAACAAAAACAACTGCACCTTGTCCGCCACCCGATCCGAGATCGGAAAGGCCGAAAACACCGCCAGCACCACCGTCATCAGCGGCACCAGCGACAGCAGCGTGGTATAGGTCAGCGACGCCGCATGGGGCAGCCCCTGATCCTCCACAAAGCGGGTGACCAGCAGGCGCAGGAATCGATACAGGTTGCACAGGGCCGCGGGCATGCGCCCCCGCACCCGCCGCAGCCAATCGCCGCCGGGCGGGTCGAAACTGATCCCCATTCGGTGCTCTCGCCTCCCGAGTCAAGTAGAATGTCGCCAACCAACATTGTACGCAAATAGAGGTCCCACCCTGAAATGCCTTACTGCCTAATCCTATACTACAGCCGCTACGGCGGTACGGCCGAAATGGCCCGCCTGATCGCCCGCGGCGTCGAAGAAGGCGGCCTGGAGGCGCGTCTGCGCAGCGTGCCGGCGGTATCCGCGGTCTGCGAGGCGGTGGAGGACACAGTCCCGCCCTCCGGCGCCCCCTACGCCACCGCCGACGACCTGCGCCACTGCGCCGGGCTCGCCCTGGGCAGCCCCACGCGCTTCGGCAACATGGCCGCACCGATGAAATACTTCCTCGACGGCGCCAGCGGCCTGTGGCTCTCCGGCGCCCTGATCGGCAAACCCGCGGCGGTCTTCACCTCCACCGCCAGCCTGCACGGCGGCCAGGAGACCACCCTGCTCTCCATGATGCTGCCGTTACTGCACCAAGGCATGCTGCTGCTCGGCCTGCCCTACAGCGAAAGCCGGCTCTTGACCACCACCACCGGCGGCACCCCCTACGGCCCCTCTCACCTCGCAGGCCCCAACAGCGACCGCCCCCTGAGCGAAGACGAACAGGCCCTGTGCAAGGCCCTCGGCCGCCGTCTCGCAGACACCGCGCGCCGCCTCCAAGACCGGCCCGCGCAATAGACCGTGACTGCGGATCCTGCATACCCCAAGCCCGGCCTGCCGGTGCAACTCCCGCTGGGGATCCAATTCCGCGCGGCCCCCACGCTAGAACGCTTCCTCCCCGGCCCCAACCGCCAGCCGCTCGCAACCCTCAGCGCCATGGCCGAGAACCGCGGCGAATCCTTCGTCCACCTCTACGGCGAACCCGGCAGCGGCAAATCCCACCTCCTCCAGGGCGCGGCCGCCCTGGCCGTGGAGCAAGGCCTCTCCGCCGCCTACCTGCCCCTGGCCGAGCTGCGCCCGCACGGCCCGGCAATGCTCGATCAAATGGAACAGCGGCAACTGCTGCTGCTCGACGAACTCGACGCCATCGCCGGCCTCGCAGACTGGGAAGAGGCCCTGTTTCACCTGTTCAACCGCCTGCGCGCCGGCCAAAAACGCCTAGTGACCGCCGCCCGCCAGCGCCCCAACGCACTCGGCCTGCGCCTGCCCGACCTCGAATCCCGCCTCGGCTGGGGCCTCGAACTCCACCTCAAACCGCTCGACGACCCCGACAAAGAGGCCCTGATCCTGGCCGAGGCCGAACGACTCGGCATGCCCCTCGACACCGCCGCCGCCCGCTTCCTGCTGCGCCAACTGCCGCGCGACCTGCCCACCCTAATCGCCTTCCTCGACCGCCTCGACCGCGCCTCCCTAAGCGCCAAACGCCGTCCCACCATCCCATTCATCAAGCAACTACTAACCGCCGAAGCCTGACCCGCCGGCCGGAGCCCCGACCTCATCACCGTCCCCACGCTCCGCATATCATCGTTCCCACGCTCCGTATATCATCGTTCCCACGCTCCAGCGTGGGAATATCATCGTTCCCACGCTCCAGCGTGGGAATGCAGCTTTAGGCGCTCTGCGCCGAAGGTGTCCGGCGTCAGCCGCCGAGCCCGGCCCGGCCATCGGCGCTGGAGCGCCCCGGGATGGGTTACCACGCTGGAGCGTGGGAACCATGCGCATCGTGCAGGATTTCCGTGGACCGCCCGTCCGCGTGCAGATCCGAAGAGGCGTAACCCGTCTTCTCCCAGGGATGGTCTTTTACCATGGGCAACATCTTCTCCTTCTTGCGTAACCGAATATTCAATGCCAGGGATCGATTTCGATCAACCCCTCCATGCCCTGATAGTTCCGGGCGCTCGAATAGCGCCAATGCTCCGGCAGATCCACAAACCCCCGCTTGACCGGGTTGTAGTGAATGTAATCCAGCTTCTCCCGCATCATCGCATCGCTGAATATCAGCTCGGCGTGAGAACCCTCCTGCCAGAACTGATGCTCCCGATCCACCTTATGCTTCCGCTTGGCGAAGTGTAGCCGCTTCAGGATAGTCTTCGCCCCATAGTGTTGCAAAAGCGCGATCAGCCGCCCGGCGGTGAAGGACTTAAAGCTGGCCACGCACTTATCCAGCCGCGGCGCCTGCGCGGCCAAATGGACATGATTCTCCAGCACCACATAGCCATAGAGCTTCAGGTCCGCATGCTCTCTTTGATAACGCCAACTCTCCAGCAGGATCTCCACCGACTCCTGGCGAGTGAACACCGGCAACCACTCCACCACCGTCCAAGTCAGAAAGTGGGGCTTATCCGGCTCAGTAATTACATAACGACTGCGGCCCACGATTGCCTCCGATTATATTGGGAATGATCATCGTTCCCACGCTCCAGCGTGGGAATATCATCGTTCCCACGCTCCAGCGTGGGAATGCAGCTTTAGGCGCTCCGCGCCGAAGGTGTCCGGCACTGGCCGCCGAGCCCGGCCCGGCCATCGGCGCTAGAGCGCCCCGGGATGGGTTACCACGCTGGAGCGTGGGAACCATGCGGGTGCCAAGCAGCCGGCGCCAAGCATTCAGAACTCAGCACTCAGCACTCATCATTGGCATGGCTCCCCCTCGTTCCGCACGCAGCTGGGTTAGTCTTCGCGACGCCCCTTTTGCACCGCTAGGCGGGTCCATTTCCAGATATAGTCGGCGCCGCTGATGAGGGTGGTGAGGTAGGTGAGCAGGATGAGGCTGGTTAGTAGGGAGGCGGGGAGGTCGAGTAGGCCTTGGTTTGCCATTACGGCGAGCACGAGGACGATTTGCACTAGGGTGTTGAGTTTGCTGATGAGGCTGGGGGCGGCTTCGAGGTCGGCGATGCTGTAGTGGTAGACCAGGGCGCCGGTGATGATAATGAGGTCCCGCAGGATCACCAAAAGGACCAGGGTGATCGGCAGGAAGCCGAGCCAGCCTAGGGAGAGGAACGCGGAGACCAGTAGGACCTTGTCGGCCAAGGGGTCGAGCAGGCCGCCGAGGCGGCTTTCCCAGTGAAAGCGTTTGGCCAGCCAGCCGTCGAGGCCGTCGGACAGGCCGGCCAGCGCGAACAGCGCCAGGGCGAGGCCGAAGCGGCCCTCTACCATCAGCCAGACGATGGGCAGGGAGAGGAATATCCGAACGACGCAAATGCCGTTGGGGATGTCCCGCAGGCGCATCATCGCATCTGGTAGTGCAGGCGCTGTTGCAGGGTGGCGCCAAAGCCGTCGCCGCCGCCTCGGGTCTCGCTCAGCACGCCGCCGAGGGAGAGTTCGCGCCGCAATACCGCGCGTGAGGCCTGTACATCCACGTCGTATTCGACGAAGCCGGGGCCGGCCCGCCGCAGGAGCATGGAGGCCACTGAGTCGATGCCGCCGAGGTAGCGCCGCAGCGCGGCATAGTCTTCCACCGAGCCGAGGCCGTCCACCCGCAGCAGCACGATGTCGGCCCCGGGCCCGGCGGCGCCGGGACGCGGCGCGTAGGCTTCGGCAAGGGCGGCGGCGGTGCGGTCGATGCCGCCGCCGATGAGCGCCTCGGGGTCTTGGGCGCTGGTGGTCCAGCCGTCACGCGCGTCGCCTTGCAGCAGCATCCACTCGGCGCTCCAGTCCGCATCGCGGCGGTTCAGGCGCGCCACCAGGATCGCATCCGCGCCGTAGCGCCCGGAGGCCTTGCGCAGGGTTGCGGCCAGTTCTCCGCCGCCCCAGAAGACCTCGGGGGCGACATTCGCCTGGTCTTCCAGGTCCATTAGCGGAAAGATCAGCGGAATCCCCCGCGCGAAGGCCGCGCGTTGCGCTAGGGCGCGCAGGTGTTGGTCCTGCTCGGGGCTGTACAAGCGCCCTTCGCCGCCGTCGCGCACGCCGAGCCAGACCAGTACGCCGGGGCGATTGGCGCCCCAAATCGGCACGCCGTGGCGCTGCATCACCGGGTTGATTTGGGTTTCATCGAAGGCAACCCGCAGGTGCAGCGGCCCGCGTCCGGGATAGGGCGAGGGGTCGCGCGTGTAGCCGTGCTGCTGCACCAGGGCCTCGGGATCGCCGAAGGCCTTCAGCAAGGCGGTGTCCCGGGCCCGCTGCGGGTCGCCGGTTAGCTTGACCAGCAGCTTGCCCAAGGCCGCCTCAAAACCCGCCTGTTGCTGCTCGGGGTTTTGGCCCTGCACCCGCACCTCGACCTCGTAGAGGCCTTCGACGGGCATGCCGGCGGCCGGTGCGGCGAGCACCAGCAGGATGAACGGAACCGCCAGGTTCCGCAGCGGGACTGCGCATTTTAGGAAAACAGGCATTCAGTGTTCCAATAGTCGATGATTAGGGCCGGCGGTTATCGAGGCGGAACGGGGATTCTAGCGCGCACAGACGGCTTGTGTCTAAAACAGCCGTTTGCCCGGCCAAGCAGGCCTGCTAGAATCGCCGCCACGGCGTAGCCTCAACTTCGGAGCCCCCCTTTAATATGAGCGAATCGTCCCCCCCCTTGAGTTATCGCGACGCCGGCGTGGATATCGACGCCGGCAATGCCTTGGTGGAACGCATTAAGCCCGCGGTGCAGAAGACCTTTCGGCCCGGCGTGTTGGCCGGGCTCGGGGGCTTCGGCGGTTTGTTCGAACTCCCGGTGGAGCGCTATCGCCAGCCGGTGCTGGTGTCCGGCACGGACGGCGTGGGCACCAAGCTAAAGCTGGCCTTGCAGGCCGGGCGGCATGACACCCTGGGCATTGATTTGGTGGCCATGTGCGTGAACGACATTATCGTCACCGGGGCCGAGCCGCTGTTCTTTTTGGATTACTATGCCACCGGCAAGCTCGACGTGGAGGTGGCGAGCGCGGTGGTGGCGGGCATCGCCCGCGGTTGCGAGTTGGCGGGGGCGGCGTTGATCGGCGGCGAGACGGCCGAGATGCCCGGCCTGTATGCCGCGGGCGACTACGACCTGGCGGGGTTCGCGGTGGGCGTGGCGGAAAAGGACGAGATCGTGGATCCCGCCCGGGTCGCGCCCGGCGACGTGCTGATCGGTCTCGCCTCTTCCGGGCCCCACTCCAATGGCTATTCCCTGATCCGCAAGACCCTGGAGGTCAGCGGGGCGTCGTTGGCGCAGGAAATCGACGGCGTTTCGCTTGGGGACCTGTTGCTGACCCCGACACGGATCTACGTCAAGTCGCTGCTGGGCCTGTTGCCCCATGTGCAGGTGCATGCCTTGGCCCATATCACCGGCGGCGGTCTGCCGGAGAACCTGCCGCGGGTGCTGCCGGAGCACACCAAGGCGGTGATCGATCCCCAGTCCTGGGTCCGGCCGGCGGTGTTCGATTGGCTTCAGCGCCAAGGCAATATCCCCGAACCCGAGATGCTGCGCACCTTTAATTGCGGGGTGGGCATGGTGGTCTGCGTGGCCGAAGAGGCGGTCACGCGGTCGCTGCAAATCCTTCAAACCGCGGGTGAAAGCGCCTGGGTCCTGGGGCGCATCGAGGCCGCCGACGGCGCCCCGCGGGTGGAGCTGCGGGCGGGGCGCGGCGAATGAGGCAGCAGCCTAAGCTGCCGTTGGTAGTGTTGATTTCCGGCGGCGGCACCAACTTGCAGGCCATCATTGATGGCGCCGCCGGCGGCGAGTTGCCGGTGAAGATTCAGGCGGTAATCAGTAACCGCCCCGGCGCGGGCGGCCTGGAGCGCGCCGCCAAGGCGGGCATTCATACCGAGGTGCTGGACCACAAGCGGTTTCCGGATCGCGACGCCTATGACCGCGCCCTGGGGGATTTGGTGCAAAGCCACCACCCCGGCCTGGTGCTGCTGGCGGGGTTTATGCGCATTCTGACCGCCGAGTTTGTACAGCGTTTCGAGGGTCGCATGCTCAATATCCACCCCTCGCTATTGCCCAAGCACCAAGGCCTCCACACCCATCAAAGGGCGCTCGACGATGGCGATCGCGTCCACGGCGCCAGCGTACATTTCGTCACCGAAGAGCTGGACGGCGGCCCGCTGGTGATTCAGGCCGAGGTCCCGGTGGAGCTTGGCGACGATGCGAATCGTTTGGCCGCCCGCGTGTTGCAGCGCGAGCATCAAATCTACCCCGCCGCGGTGCGCTGGTTCGCCGAGGGGCGCCTGCGGCTCGATCATGCGCGGGTGTGGCTGGACGGCTGCGCGCTGGAGGCCCCGCTGCGCCTGCCCTTCGGCGTGGAGCCCCCGGTATGATGCGCACCCTTCGGTTTCACTTCGTCGCCCTGGCCCTGCTGTGCTGCGGATGCGCCTGGGGCGCCGCCGCCTCGACGCCGGAGGTGCGGCCGTTTCGCGCCGTCTACGAGGTGTTTTATTTAAAGCTGCTGCTGGGGCGGGTGGAGGTCACCCTGGAGGCGGACGCCGACGGGGCCTATCGCTACGGCAGCGTCACCACCACCGCCGGCGCGCTTAAGGTGTTTCGTGGCGATGTAATCACCGAGACCTCGGTCGGACGGATTGAGGGCGGGCGGGTGATCCCGCTGGAATACGAATACACCCACAAGAGTTCGGACCGGGATCGCCGGGTGCAGGTGAAGTTCGATTGGACCGAGGGCAGCGTGGTCAATTACGCCAAGGACAGTCATTGGCGCATGGACATCCCCCCCGGAACCCAGGACAAGGCCAGTCAGCAACTGGCGTTAATGCTGACCCTGTCGGCGCAAGACCCCGCAGCCGCCTTCGAGGTGGCCGACGGCGGGCGGCTCAAGCGCTATCGGTATAAGTCGGTCGAGACCTTGAGCTTGGACACCCTGGCGGGAGAGCAGCGCATCTTCCGGGTGGCCCGCAGCAAAGGCGATAGGCCCTCCCGCACTTCGATCTGGCTGGCCCCCGAGCTGCACAACCTGCCGGTGAAGGCGGAGAAGGAAGAGGACGGCCGCATTTTGACGATGCGCTTGCAGGAACTGGAGTGGACCGGCGCGGTCATACCCCTCCCCGCCGCTGCGGAAGCGCCGCGGGCGAGCGACATATCGCCCCCGCCCTGAGCAACCGACTTGAAAAGCGGCTTTAGGACCGCAAAATCAACGCCAATGGAAAAAACCAATCCGCAACACCAGGGGCGGACCCTGCGCGAAGGCCGTAACTGCTGGAAAGTGGAAACCGCGGATCGGATCGGGGTCGTCATCGACACCGCCGATTACTTCGACGCCTTGCAAAAGGTCTGCGCCCAAGCCGATCACAGCCTGTTCATCCTCGGCTGGGATTTCGATCGCCGCGAGCGCCTGGGACGCAGCAAGCATGCGCCCACCCTGGAGCGCTTCCTCTATCGGCTGCTGAAGGACCACGCCGAGCTGAATATCTACCTGCTGCTGTGGGATTTTAACATGATCTACGCGGCCGAGCGGGAGCTGTTCCAGGCTTGGCATTTACGCTATAACAACCACCCGCGGCTGCATGTGCGGTTCGATGACCGCCACCCGCCGGGCGGCTCGCAGCATCAAAAGCTGGTGGTGGCGGACGATGCGGCGGCCTTTTGCGGCGGCATCGATCTCAGCCGCTGGCGTTGGGACACCTCGGAGCACAAGCCGCTGGACCCCCGCCGCAAGGATAGCAATGGCAACCACTATCCGCCCTTCCACGATCTCATGCTGCTGGTGCAGGGCGCGCCCGCGCACTCGCTGGGCGAGCTGGCGCGAGAGCGCTGGCGCCATTCGGGCAGCAGTTTAGACCCGGTCCCGCCCCAGCCGGGGACCGCGAAAATCTGGCCCAAGGGGCTGCAACCCTTGTTCGAAAACGAACCGGCGGCCATCGCCCGCACCTTCCCCGCCTTTGGGGGCCGCCCCGAGGTGCGCGAGGTGGAGGCCCTGTTCCTGGACTCCGTCGCCTGCGCCCAGCGTTACATCTACATCGAGAACCAATTCTTCACCTCCCGCGGGCTCACCGACGCCCTGGCCGAGCGCCTGCGCGAAGCCGACGGACCTGAGGTGATCCTGGTGCTGCCCCATCACACCGGCGGCTGGCTGGAGCAGGTGACCATGGACGTGCTGCGCCAGCGCCAGCTCCAGCAATTGCGCACCGCCGACACCGACGGGCGCTTGCGGGTGTTCTACCCGCATCAGCCCGGGCTGGCGCCGGAGCAGTGCATCAGCGTGCATGCCAAGGTCACCATCATCGATGACGCCTTCCTGCATGTGGGCTCGGCCAACACCAGCGACCGCTCCATGGGGCTGGACAGCGAGTGCGACCTGGCGGTGGAGAACCCCGAGGCCGAGGGCGCCCGCTGGCTGCTGCACCGTCTACTCGCCGAACACCTCGATTGCCGCCGGGACGACCTTGAACAGGCCCGTGAGTCCGAAGGCTCATTGATTCGCGCGGTGGAGGGCCTGTGCCGAGAGCAGGGCCGCAGCCTGCGCAAACTCGACGCCGCCGCCCGCGAGACCGCGCTAGACCTCAGCGAGCAGGCGGATTTGGTGGACCCCGACGAACCGATCAATCCCGAGTACTTCGTCAGTCGCGTGATCCCAAACGCCGAGGCCCCCCAGGGGCATCGCCGATTAGTGCTGTTCGCGCTGTTTATCGTGCTACTGCTCGCCGTCGCCGCCGCTTGGCGCTGGACGCCCTTGGCGCAATGGATCGCCCCCGACCAACTCGCCGCCTGGCTGGCTTGGTTCGAGCACCCCTCCACCCGCGGCTTGGCGGTGCTGGTCACCTTCGTCGTCGCCAGCCTGCTGATGGTGCCGCTGACCATCCTGGTGGTGGCCGCGGGATTGCTGCTGGGGGCCTGGAGCGGCTTTCTCTACGCCTTCGCCGGGGCCATGATCAGCGCCCTGCTGGCCTTTCTGTTGGGCGAACTCATGGGCGGCGAGATCCTCGAACGCCTCAGCGGCTCGCACATCCACCGCCTGAGCAAGCGCCTTTCCGAGCGCGGCATTATGGCCGTGGCCATGCTCCGCCTGCTGCCAGTGGCCCCCTTCACCATCATCAACCTGGTGGCCGGCGCCTCGCATATCCGCACGCTGCCCTTCATGATCGGCTCCGCCATCGGCCTGCTGCCGGGGGTGCTGGCGCTTACGTTGTTTTCCGGCACCCTGTACGAGGCCGTGACCGACCCCAGCGCCCGCACCTTGGGCGTGTTGGCGGTGGTGGGCGTTATGATCGTGGCCGGTGCGCTGGGGCTGAAACGCCTGCTCAAATTGTCGTGACCCGGGTCGGCCATGCGCATCGCCACCTACAACATCCACGGCGCCCTGGGCCGGGACGGTAAGCATGACCTGGGGCGCGTAATTGACGTCATTAACGCCCTGGACGCCCGCATCATCGCCTTGCAGGAGGTGGATTCCCGCTGCGGCCCGTACACCCAATCCCGCCAAATGGAGATCCTTTCCAAGCGCACCGGCCTGCGGGCGATCCCCGGCCCCACCATCATCAATGCGGCCTATGCCTACGGCAATGTGCTGCTCACTGATCTCCCGGTGCGCGCACTGCGCCAAATCGACCTCAGTTACCGCAGGCGCGAACCCCGCGGCGCCATGGACGTTTGGCTCGACACCCCGAACGGCCCCCTGCGCGTGCTCAACACGCATCTGGGGCTCCAATGGCGGGAGCGCCGACAGCAGATCCGACGCCTGATGCAGGAAATCCAGCGCGACGCCCTGCCGTTGGCGATGATGGGCGACTTTAACGAATGGGTGCCCTTCCTGGGCGCGATTCGGCCGCTCAGGCGCGACCTCAACCCGCCCCACCGCAGCCTTCGCACCTTCCCGAGCTGTTGCCCGCTGCTGCCGCTAGACCGCATCTGGATCCGCCCCGCGCAGATCCTCACCGAACTGCGGCTGGTGAACACCCGGGTCGCCAAAATCGCCTCCGACCACCTGCCGCTCCTGGGCCGGCTGGACCTGGCATCTACGCGCAAATAACGGAAACAACGACCCTTGGGGGCGCAGAGGACGCGGAAGGGGTTTTGCCGGCTCGTGCTTATCCGTGCTTGAGGAGAAGAACCACGAGTGGACACGCGTTTTTGCTCCGCGGGTTCTCGGGGTCTTATTTCGCCTTGGCGTCCCTTGCGCCTCCTTGGCGGTCTTTGCGTTATTTCACTAAAGCCCTCAGCGCTTAGCCGCGGGCGAATCGGGTTTTGCCTTTAAGCAAAGATCCGCTGCGGCCAATACTTGACCCGACGCCTGCGGTGGGGGATTATCGAATGCGTCATCGTTGATGTATTCGGCGGCAGCTCGAATCCGACCGACCCGATGATTCGGCGTGCAGCGGCCCGCCAAAGCCTGGCGGCTGCGCCTGATCGCGGGATCAATCGTCTTCATCATTCACCCAGAAAATGCACCCATGCAAGTAGAAGCCCTGTTCGACGCCCTCTCCGACACCTCCAGGCGCAATATCGTGCTGTTGCTGATGCGCGACGGCGAGCAATGCGTTTGCAATATCTACGGCCGGCTGGGCATGTCGCAACCCAAGGCCTCGCGTCACCTCGCCGTACTGCGCGACTGCGGCCTAGTGACCGCCCGGCGCGACGGCAAGTGGATGCACTACCGCCTGCATCCAGAGATCCCGCTGTGGTGCTATCGAATCCTGGAAGGGATGCGCGACGGCGCATCCGAACTGGTCCCGGCGGCTGAACAGAACTGCATTCCGGGCTAAGCTCTTAGGGCTTGGGGCCTCGTTCGCTCCGGCTAAAGCCTCCGTTGGGGGATGCCTTCCGCAGTCGATCCTCCCTTTCTCAAACCGCCCCTTAGGGGGCCGACAGCGCCTCGGCCTCGGCCATGTACTTGGCCATTGTCGGCGGGATACGCCTCTGATCCAGTAATACACCGGGCTCCAGCGGCGGAAACAGTTCGTCGTAGCGGTGATAGTGGGTGCGGTCGGTGCGTTGGCAGACGTGGGTGCGTTGCAAGCGTTCGGGGTGTTCAAAGCCGGCGGAGGCGAGGATTTCGCGCAGGCTGTGGATGGTCTGCTGCTGAAAGTTGCGCACGCGCACCCGCTTGTCGCTCACCACCAGCCCCGCCGCCAAGCGCGGATTTTGGGTCGCCACCCCGGTGGGGCAACGGTTCTTGTGGCACTGCAAGGACTGTATGCACCCCAAAGCGAGCATGAAGCCGCGGGCGCTGGCGCAGAGGTCGGCGCCGAGCGCAAGGTATTTGGCGATGTCCATGCCGGTGAAGATCTTGCCCGAGCTGACCAGCTTGATCTCGGATTTGAGGTCATAGCCGGTCAGGCAGTCGCTGACAAAGACTAGCGCCTCGCGCAGCGGCATGCCGACGGCGTTGGTGTGCTCCAACGGGGCGGCCCCGGTGCCGCCCTCGGCCCCGTCCACGGTGATGAAATCCGGGCGGATGCCGCTCTCCGCCATGGCCTGGCAGAGGGCGATGAACTCGGCCTTTCTGCCGATGCAGAGCTTGAACCCCACCGGCTTGCCTTGGGCGAGTTCGCGCAGCCGCTGAATGAAGGCCATCATCTCCAGCGGGGTGGAGAAGGCGGTATGGGCGGGCGGCGAATCCACCCGGGTATAGGGCTCGACACCACGGATCGCGGCGATTTCCGGGGTGTTCTTGTCCGCCGGCAGGATGCCGCCGTGCCCCGGCTTGGCCCCCTGGGAGAGCTTGATTTCGATCATCTTCACGGCCGGCCTGCACGCGTGCTTGGCGAACCGCTGCGGGTCGAAATCGCCCCGCGCGTCGCGACAGCCGAAATAGCCGGTGCCGATTTGCCAAATCAGATCGGCCCCGCTTTGCAGGTGGTGGGGCGTCAAGCCGCCCTCGCCGGTGTTCAGGGCAAAGCCGCCGGCGCGCGCGCCTTCGCCGAGGGCCAACAGCGCGTTCGCACTCAGGGCGCCGAAACTCATCGCCGAGATATTATACAGGCTGGCGGCATAAGGCTGGCTGCACGCGGACGAACCGACCCGCACCCGCGGCTCTGCCGTGACCTGTTCCAGCCGCAGCGGGCGCATGGAGTGGCTGATCCATTCATAGCCCGGCGCATAGGCGTCCATCTTGGTGCCGAAGGGCACGGTGTCGATATCCTTTTTCGCCCGCCGATACACCAGGCCCCGGGTTTGACGGTTGATGGGCACGCCATCGATGTCGGACTCGATGAAATATTGACGCACCAGCGGCCGCATGGACTCCAGCACCCAGCGCATCCGCCCGAACAACGGAAAGTTCCGGCGCAGGCTATGGCGCGTCTGCCGCCTATCGCTCACGCCGATGGCCAGCAGTAGGCCATACAGCGGCAGCAGCCAGAAAAACAACGGCTGCAACCAACCGAGCAGCAGGATGAAAACCAGCGCCAACAGGCCCGAGAGCATGAACTTCAATGGATTCACTCCTATTGCGGTGTCTCCGCGCTAGTATAACAGCGCCGAGGCGCACGCCGCATGCCCTGCCAAGGCCCCGGCGTCGGGCCGAATTCGGGCCGTTGACCGCTGCATTGTGCGAGCCAATGGATCATCCGGCGGGCACAGGCCTAGCCACCGCCGGGCCTGCACTCGGCCCTTGACAACGGGTAGGCGCCTCGCCGACGATGCGACCTTGCGACCCCACGCCACCAGATGCTAACCCGTTCACCCCATCGCCGATGCTCAAGCCATTTAAACCGCTGATCTTTTTTCTGCTATTGCTGGTCGCCCTGCCGGGTGCGGCGCAGCCGCAAGCCATTGACGCCCCTTACCAGGATAATACTTGGTTCGACGACCCCCTATGGCTTGATGATTCGGTGAGTTATCTGGCCACCCGGCTGGATGCAGGGGCCAACTGGTTCGACAGCTTTTTCGGCGACGACCGCGACGCGGCGGAGACCCGCGCCTCGCTGTACGCCCGCTGGATTCAGGACTTTCGCTTTGACCAGAGCGACCCCTTCGACTACGCCATTAAGTTCCGCGCCCAGGCCGAGCTGCCCCGGTTTTCGCGTCACATGAAGCTACTGATCGCGACCGATGACGACGACGCGGTGGACGACCAACTCGGCGCGGGCCAGGCCGAATTGAAGGACGACGACGACGACACCCAGGACAACCGCGGACAGCTCGGCCTGCGCTATGACCTGCAGGACAAAGACCAGTCCCGGCTCTCGCTTACGGGCAGCCTGCGCCTGAGCCCGTTTACGCCGCGCTTCAAGCTGCGCCACCGGCGCGCCTGGCTATTGTCCACGACGACCCTGAGCCGCACCACCTCCACCGGCTACTGGGATGCGGACGACGGCTTTAGCGCCCGCCTGACCTGGGACCTGGAGGAAAGCCTGGAGCGGAACATTTTGCTGCGCTGGGTGAATTCGACCGAATGGGCGGAAGAGAATGAGCACGAAGACGGCCTGACCTGGCTGAGTCAAGTGACCCATTTTGAAAAGATCTCCGCAGACCAGGCGCTAGCCGTGGACATCGGGGTCTTTGGCGTCACCAAACCGCAATTCGAAGGGGAAAACTACCGCCTCCGCGGGCGCTACCGCAGCAGCTTTCTCCGGCCTTGGCTGTTTTACGAACTCCAGCCCGAGGTCTACTGGCCCCAGGACGAGCGCAAGGAAGAATGCAGCACCTGCCTGGCGATGATGTTTCGCCTGGAGATCCAGTTCCGCAAGGAGGCCTCAGACCCCGAGCCGGAAAAGGCGGCGGAGACCGCCGCGCTGCACCCCGCCGGGATCCGCCTGCCGCGGCTCTAGTACAACTGCGCCTCAGTCTCGGAAAGGCTCCCTCGGAAACAACCAGGCGCTTTCGGAACGCAGGGCGCGCGGAGAACCGCAGGGGGCGCAGAGAGGCGTCTCGATTGAAAGGATCAGCGCCGCCGCCCGCCAGCCGCCGCTTCAGCGGCGAATGCACTTCGCCGGCCCGCCCCCTATATGACTGCGGGCTCGAAGCGGACGCGCCTTGGCCCGGGCGCGTAACCGGAAGCCCGCACAGCCCGCGGGCTGTACTCCGGGCGGCTAGGCGGCGCTTTGGCGCCGGGCAGGCGCAGGCCAAGCTGAACACGCGCTTTCCAGGGCCACAGCAACACAGCCAAACCGCAAACGGTTTGCGTGCGCCGCCCAATGGCCGGGTTTTCAAACTTCAATCCAAGCGTCCCCAAGCCGTTGTTGCGGTTATTTGGGCGCCGGCGCATCAGCCGCCGGGGCATTCAAACCCCGCCGCGGTCCGGCGGCCGCCGCACCAGAAAGGCCTCGATCTCTCCCCGGCCCTTGATCTTGATCCGCCCCCTGGGCTCCGTCTGATAGCTGCGCGGCAGGCGGCTGCGGGTGTGATCGGTGACCTGCACCCGCCCCGGCGCCCCGTGGGACTCCATGCGGCTGGCGATGTTGACGGTGTCGCCCCAGAGGTCGTAGCTGAATTTCTTGCGCCCGATCACCCCCGCCACTACGGGCCCGGTGTGGACGCCGATGCGCACGTCCATCGCGGCGTCACAGGTTTGGTTGAATTCGGCAATGGCATCCAGCATGCCAAGCCCCATATCCACCAACACCCGGGGATGGTCCGCCATGGGGTCGGGGAGGCCGGCCACCACCATATAAGCGTCGCCGATGGTCTTGATCTTTTCCAGCCCGAGGCGCTCGGCCAATTCGTCGAAGCGACTGAAGATTTGGTCGAGCATGGACACCAGCGCCTCGGGCGTGACCCGGGTGGAAAAATCCGTAAAGCCCACGATATCGGCGAACAGTACGCTGGCATCGGCGTGGCTATCGGCGATCAAGGCCTCGCCCTGCTTCAGCCGCTGGGCGACGCTCTGGGGCAGGATGTTCAGCAGCAGGCATTCGGATTTGTCCTGCTCGACCAACAGGGCCTGATGGGCCTGGGTCAGTTCCTCGTGTTTCAGCCGATAGATCTCGGCCTGATTGGCGCGATTGATCAAGCTCAACAGGCGCAGGATGCGCAGCACCCTCAGCAGTCGCAACACCGCGGCGAACTGGGCCTGGGGTAAAAAACACAACGCGATGATGATGAAGTCGAACAGGTTCCAGCCCGCTTGGAAGAACCGCCACGGCCGCTTGCCATAGGCCCCGATGCGCACCCCAAGCTCGACCAGGAACACCGCCAGCGCCAGCCCCTCCAGCGCCCGCAGCACGTCGCCGTAGGACTCCCGCATCCAGCCGATGGACTCAAACCCCACCAGCATGGAGGAAAAAAGGATCACGCCCACGATAAAGGTCTGAAACCCGGAGGAGTTGGCCAGGGTTTCGAGCCGGCGGCTCAGCGCGCCCTGCCCGGCCTCGGCGGGATCCATCTGAACCGCCGGGTCTTTCAGGTCGGACGCGCCACAAGCTTGTTTAATCGGCATCGTACTCTCCTGCGGTTGTCGGAACCACCAACCCTTGGTCGCACCAGGCGCGCAAGCGAACCGCATCGATCCGCCCGCCGCGGAATGAGCCTGCACCGCTCAACAGCTCCGCCAACCGCGGCGCAGCCAAGCGCTCGGCGCGAATGTCATGGTAAAACTCGCCGTCTTCGCGCTGATAGCACCAAGGGGCCAGGCGGTATCGGGTGTCCGCTCCGGGGCGAAAATCCCGGTAGCGCATGGGCGCCTGCTTTTGCGCCCCGAGGATGGTCTCGGCGTAGGCGTCGAGTTGGCGCGCCAAGCCGAAGCGCCGGTGCAGATAGGCCCGGGTCTGCGGCGCCACCCCGCGACCCTGGCGCAGGATCTCCGCCGCCCGGGCGGCGGCGGTGTCGTTGTCGTCGTAATGCACGCGCTGAATCATCCCCTCGGGCAACAGGGTCCGATGCGGCCCCACCCGGGATACGATCACCGGGGTCCCGCAGCCGAGGGATTCGTAGACCGCATTGCCGAAGGTCTCAACGCCCGGCCCCAGGGTCAGCATCAGGTCGCCGAGGCTATAGTAATCCGGCATTAAGCGATGCGGCACCCAGGGGTGAAAATGGAAGTGGCCGCTCAGGCCCTTGGCCTCGATTGCGGCCAGCATTTCACCGTAGAAGCCGTCGATGCGGGCGCACAGATCGGCATCGAACCAGCGCGGCACCAGCACCTTTAAATCGGTCATGCCATAGCGCTTCACCAGGCGCTCGGTCACCGCGATGGTCTGCCAAATGCCCTTAAACGGCTCGGGCCGATGGGGGTGCAGCAGCACCGGACCGCCGCTCGGGCGAAAACCGAGCCAATGCAGCAGCTCTTCGGCGGGCTGCACGGGCTTAAAGCGGGACCAGTCGATGCCGTTTTCTATGGTCCGCACCCGCGCCTGCGCGCCCGCCCAATACCGCCCCGCGGTGGCCAGGTAGAGTTGGCGCGAATACTCGGAGATGGCGATCATGGCATCGCCGCGAAACAGAAAGGCCCCGATCATGGTCTCGGCATAGACGTTGTCGCGCAGCGAGACCACGGTGGGCACTTGCGCGTACAGCTCCGGGAACAGGAGTTCGCCGTCGTGGATATAGAAGCGGTCGGCCAGCCGCAACTGCTCGCCAAGGAGCCCGAGGTTTTGCGCGTAGGCGTAATAGGGAATCGCATAGGGCTCGGGAAACGGCTGTTTGAATTGCAGCTCGGGCCGCACCTCCACCCGCGGATGCCAGCGGAACGCCTGCTGCGAGTCGGCGCGCCGCGTGCTCAAGATGGTCACCTCGTGCCCCAGCTCGCCCAAATGCACGGCCACGGCCTGTAGGTGCTTGGGCGAACCGCCATTCACCTTTTCAGGAAACAGCGGGTTAATGGAAAACATCAGGACCTTCATCGGCTCAGCACAGCACCATGCCGCCGTCCACCGCAAGCGCCTGACCGGTGAGGTAGCGCGCATCCTCCGAGGCCAGGAAGGCCGCCACGCCGGCGATCTCCTCCGGCTCGGCGAAGCGCCCCAGCGGGCAATCCGCCGCGCGCATGGCCAGCCACTCCGGCGGGCTCATGCCCAACCCGGGGGCCACGGCGCGGGCCACCTCGTGCAGCATCGGGGTTTCGGTGTTGCCGGGGCAGATCACATTGGCGGTGACCCCGAAGGGCGCCAGCTCCAACGCCACCGAGCGGGTGAGGCCGATCACGCCGCTCTTGGAGGCCGAATACTGCGCGGTGGCCGGGAAACTGGTCTTGCCGGCCATGGAGGAGACGTTCACGATACTGCCCGCGGCCTGCTCCTTCATCGGGGCCGCGGCCAGGCGGTTGCAGCGAAAGACGCCGCCGAGGTTGATCTCCAGCACCTCGTTCCAACTCGCGTCGGGCACCGCCTCCAACGGCTGTCCGGCATAGACGCCGGCGCAGGTCACCAGCACGTCCAAGCGGCCGAAGGCGTCCAGCAGCTCCTCAAAGGCCCGCTCCAGCCCCCCGGCATCGCGCACGTCGCAATCCAGCTCGATGGGCTCGGCGCCCTGCTCCGCGCACAGCTCCGCGGTCTCGCGATTGCCCGCGGCATCCCAATCCAGCAACCCGACCTGCGCCCCCTCGCGCGCAAAACGCAACGCACAGGCGCGGCCGATGCCGCTGGCCGCGCCGGTCACCAGCACCGACTTGTCGTCGAAACGTCTCATTCCTTCATCGCCCGGTTTCCAGGATAATTGCCGCGATTCTACCTTGTCCGATCGAAAACGCCACTTCACAAAGGAGACGCCATGCCCGCCACCCCTCCGCCGCGCCCCGCCGCCCTGATCACCGGCGGCGCCATCCGCCTCGGCCGCTCCATCGCCCTGGCCCTGGCCGAGCAGGGTTACGACATCGCCCTCCACTACCACAGCTCGACCGGCCCCGCGGAGGAGACCGCCGCCCAGATCCGCGCCTTCGGCGTCGCCTGCCGCACCTTGCGTTGCGACCTCGCCCGCAGCGCCGACCTCGACGGCCTGATCGCCGACGCCGTTGCCGCCTTTCCCGCCCTCCGCGTACTGGTGAACAGCGCCTCGGGCTATGTGCAGGCGAACATCGGCGACAGCCGCCCCGAAGACTTTGATCAGCTCTTCGCGGTCAACCTGCGCGCGCCCTATTTCCTATCCGCCGCCTTCGCCGCCCGCGTGGCGCAGGGAGAGATTATTAACATCATAGACAATAAAATCGGCTTCAATCAGTTCAAATATGCCGCCTACCTGCTGACCAAAAAGGCCCTGGCCGATTTCACCCGCATGGCGGCGCTGGAGTTCGCGCCGCGCATCCGCGTCAACGGCGTGGCCCCCGGGGTCATCGACCCCATGGCCAGCCGCAGCGCGGAATACATTCAGTGGCGCATCCGCGGCATCCCGGTGCAGCGCAAGGGCGAAAACCGGCACATTACCGCGGCGCTCCTGCACCTGCTGCAAAACGACTTCGTAAACGGCCAGGTGCTGGCGGTGGACGGCGGCGAGAACATCGCCCATACCGGACGCAACGCAGGCGACTACGACCCGGCCAAGGTTTGAGACCGGCGCATAGTTGGCGCGCAAATAACGGAAACAATGCATCAATCGACCACCTCTCTTGCGGGAGCGGCTTGTTTCGGGCGTTTTCTCGCTTCTCGTCCCCATGCGCCGCATGGGAATGCCGGCTCGGCCGCGTCGCGGTCCGACTCAGGATGCGACGCACCCAAGACCGGGGCGTCGGGTAGACGACTACAGGCGCGCCTAAGTATCGGCAACCAACCAGGCGCTTTCGGAGTACCGAGCGCACGCCTAGCCGCACAGCCCGAGGGCTGCACTCCAGCGGCTAGGCGAGGCTTCAGCGGCGCGCAGCCATCGCCACGCTGGCGCGCAACAAAAAGCAAGCAAAAAAACCGCATCTGCGCCCCTCTGCGCCCTCAGCGGCCCTCAAGACGCCGCCCCGGCGCCGTGCGGCGGTAACAGGTTAGGGCAAACCCGTGACATCCACCCCGCCGCCGTGGCGCCATCGAATCCGCGCCGCCCCCACCCCGAAGAGCGCATCGCCAAGACGCAACCGCCGGCCCTCGATCACCGCCGCGGTCGCCCCAGGGTCCAGCAGCCCGAGGCCTTCGGCCAGCTCTTGAACGCTGGGGCGCAGGTAAGGCTCCGTGGGCAAATCGGCCGCCGTCAACCGGGCGCCGGGGGCCAGGCGCCGCAAAATGTCGATATCCGCGGGGCGATCTTTGATCTTCTTGTCCGGGTCGCTCCGATCCCGGCCCAGGCCCTCCTCGATCGCGTTAAACAGGGATTTAACCTCCGCCTCGGGCCGCTCGGTGGGCACGAAAGCGGCTAAATTCAAAAAGCTGTTGGCGGTGCGCATGCCTTCGGGGGCGGTGGGCCGCACGCTACTGATGTAGAGTTCGCCAAAGGCCTCGGCCAGGCCCCCGAGGATGCGGGGCACGTTGGCCCCGGGGTCGAGATTGCTGCCGATGCCGAGCAAAAAGCCGCGTCTCATATTGGGATTCCTCCATCTGGCCCCTTCCTTGCAGAGACATTGTGCCGGCGTCCTTGCCGCGAGCATCGCGAAGGCGCTAAGGCACTGTTCCCGATAGCCCTTTTTTCCATTGATCCGAAAACCGGAACAACCCGGCTTTGCAAGGATCCCGACACAGGAGAGATTCGATGCTGACAATGACCGACAAAGCCGCCCAGGCCGTAAAGCGTTTCGTGCGTTTTTCCGAGGAACCCTTCGGCGGCCTGCGGGTGGGGGTGACCAGCGGCGGTTGCTCGGGTTTTCAATATGAAATCGAAATGGCCAAGGAAGCGGCCCCCGAGGATCAGGTGCTGGATGTCTCCGGGATCCAGGTCTTCATCGACCCCGCCAGCGCGCCCCTGATTGATGGCCTGACCATCGACTTCAAAGAAACCCTGACCGAAAGCGGGTTCGTCTTCCATAACCCCAACGCGTCCGGCAGTTGCGGCTGCGGCAAGTCGTTTCAGGCCTAACCGCCCCCGCCGCGCCCTCGGCAAGGCGCCGAGGGCGACGCCCGATCTTCGAGGCCGTCCGAGAATGCAAGAATCGACTGCGGAAATGCCCTTTTGGTCAGATTTTGCGTTCATTTTCGTTAAATAGTCCCCGCTATTCGCCTCAAATGAACCCGAAAACCGCCTCAAAATGGCCTCCCCTCGCTACGGTTCCCCTTCTCGGACAGCCTCTCAGCCGCCCGCGAGCCCCGCATCGATGAAACCCCTCGCCCATCCGCCCCGCCTCGACGATTACCTGCACCTGTTCGCGCTGTATCCCGGGGTCGAATTTTGGTCCGCCCGCCCGCAAGCGGACGGCGACCCCTATCTGCTGCTGTTCCGCCAGGTGATGCGCTATATGGCCATGGAAAGCGCCTTCAATACCGACCTCCCGAGCCCCTTTCGCAAGGCCGCCCGCGGCTACATGGACGGCGCGCCGGACCTACGCCGGCACTTCCAGGCCCCCGACAACCGCAACTTCCTGCTCTCCGACCTACTCGACTGGCTGCATTTGCAACAACGGCGCCGCAAGCGCTCCGCCGGGTAGACCCAGTATAGCCGCGCCTAAGTCTCTGAAACAACCCAGGCGCTTTCGGAACGCAGGGCAGGCGGAGAACCGCAGAGGGCGCAGAGAGGCGTTTCGATTTCATGCCCGCGCCCGTAGCCAGCATTTGAACCACGAATAGACACGAATGGACACGAATGGACACGAATAGACACGAATAGACACGAATAGACACGAATGGACACGAATAGACACGAATGGACACGAATGGACACGAATGGACACGAATATCCTATGCACTTCGCTTGCCCGCCCCTTGTATAACTGCGGGCTTGGGGCGTACACGTCTTGGCCCGGGCGCGTAACCGGAAACCCGCACAGCCCGAGGGCTGTGCTCCAGGCCGATGGCTATACCCCAGGCGGCTAGGCGAGGCCGCTGCCGAACTGAAGTCCGGGCTCCGGGCGCGGCGGGATTACGCCTCGGTCACGAAACCAAAACGATGCGCGTCCCACAGGGCGTTATCGCGGATGCAATCCGCTCCCACGGGGGCGTTATCGCGGATGCAATCCGCTCCCACGGGGGCGTTATCGCGGATGCTATTCGCTCCCACGGTTGGCGTTATCGCGGATGCAATCCGCTCCCACGATTGGCGTTATCGCGGATGCAATCCGCTCCCACGGTTGGCGTTATCGCGGATGCAATCCGCTCCCACGGTTGGCGTTATCGCGGATGCAATCCGCTCCCACGGGGGCGTTATCGCGGATGCTATTCGCTCCCACGGTTGGTGCGCAGGCGTAGTACACTATTCCTCTGGCCCGATCGCCTGGCGCATGCGCGCCAGCGTGCGCACGATCGCCTTCGACATGATGTTGTACTCGGCGTGCAGCAGGGCGTGGGCGCGCTCGTCTTCGTTGTTCAAGGCCGCAAGCGCCACCTCCTCGGCATAGCGATGGAAGGCGATGTGCTCGTCCTGGAGTTTCTGGAACAATGGCAATTCACCGTAGGTCTCGGCGTTTTCGATGATCCATTTGCCGAGCATGCACTCCACGTCGCTGCCCACCACCTGCGGATCCAGTCGAAGATCGCCGTCAATGTGGTCAAGCAACCGCTTTTTCCACTCCAGATGAGCCTCGATAGCTTGGTATAGTTTCATTTTGTTATAAACGTATTGAAATCTGGGCTGAGTTGGGTTTCACTAGGGATTCGGTGCGGGCTCGCAGCAGCGGCTCCCCTCGTCTGTATCCGTGCATAATGCCCGCAAGCCGAAGCAGCGGTCAACCGAGCAGTTTCTGCCGAATTGCCCCAGCGTTTCGCCCGCCGCCCGCTCTGGGCGGTCTTCGATTCCGCCAGTACAAGGTAACCAATAATGAATAGAATCAATATGATAAAAGCCTCTTTCTTGGGTCTTTGCCTAGCCTGCGGGGTCGCCGAGGGCGGTCTGCGAGACACCCTCAAGGAGGCGCGCGATGGGTTTTCCGGGTCGGCGGGCGACGCCGGTCCCGGCGCGCAGGCCGCTAGCGATGAAACCGCTCAGTCTTCCGGCAACAGCGCCGTGGCGGCCCTCTCCAGCAATCAGATCATAGCCGGGCTAAAGGAAGGCCTGAGCGTCGGCGTGCGGCGCGCGGTAGAGACACTGGGGACCGAAGACGGCTTTTTAAAGGACCCGCAGGTGCGCATCCCGCTCCCGGATACGCTGCAAAAGCTGGAGGGCGGGCTGCGCCTGGCGGGCCAAGGCGCGCTGGCGGACGAATTCATCGCCACCATGAACCATGCCGCGGAACAGGCGGTGCCGCAGGCGGCAAGCATTTTGGGCGATGCGGTAACGGCCATGAGTTTCGAGGATGCGCGGCGCATCCTCACAGGCCCCGAAGATGCGGCCACGCGGTATTTCCGCGAGCATAGTTGGGAGCAACTAGAGGCGGCGCTGCTGCCCATCGTGCAACAGGCCACGGCCGAAACCGGGGTCACGGCGGCCTACAAGAGCTTAATGAGCCAGGCCGGCGGGATTACCCAACGCTTCTTGAGCGACGACCAGCTCGACCTCGACCGCTATGTAACGACGGAGGCCCTGGACGGCCTGTTTACCAAAGTGGCCGCGGAAGAGGCCGCCATTCGTAACGACCCGGTGGAGCGGACCACGGACCTGCTGCAACAGGTCTTCGGCGCGCTGTGACCCGTTTCCCCCAATCGAAACGGGCTTTATAACCCGTCAGGATTGGGGGAGTACAGCGGCGCCTAAGTATCGGAAACAACCCAGGCGCTTCCAGAACGCAGAGCATGCGGAGAACCGCAGCGGGCGCAGGGAGGCGTTTCGATTGAAAAGATAAGCGCCGCACCCGACATCCGCCGCTTCAGCGGCGAATTCACTTCGCCGCCCCCCCCGTATGACAGCGGGCTCGAAGCGCAGCCGCCTTGGCCCGGGCGCGTAACCAGAAACCCGCACAGCCCGAGGGCTGTACTCCAGGCGGCTAGGCGGCGCTGGCAGCGCGACAACAAGCAAGCACCCCCCCCTCGGCGCGGTCCTCGGTACCCTCTGCGTTCCTGAAAGGCGTTGTTTCCGTTATTTGAGCGCAGGCGTACTAGAATAGAGACTACGAAAAACCTCAGCGGGAGCAGCCCCTATGGAAAAGATCGAAGACATCCTGAAGACCGCTATCGAACATGAGGTGCATGCGGAGATTTTCTATACCAAGGCGGCCGATCTGACGGAAAACGACCAATCGCGGACGGTCTTCCAGGACCTCGCCGACGTGGAAGAGGATCATTCCCGCCGCCTGGTGGAGCGTTTCGAAAACTCCCCTCTGATCCGGGGCCTTGACCTAAAGGCGTTTTTGAACGAAACGGAGGCGGCGATGAAACACCTCCTCACGTTGGACGAGACCCAACTCATCCGTACCGGCGACATGGCCGCGGTGTTGGACTTTGCGATCGGGCGCGAAGAGCAGGCTAGGGACAATTACCAGTCCTTGGCCCGCAGCCTGGAAGACGGGGACGATTGCGAGTTCTGCCTCGACCTGGCCAAGGAGGAGAACCGGCATAGGGAGATCCTCACGCGCCTGCGCCGTTCCCTGGATATGGACCCGGACGAGCGCCCGGACCTTTGAGCACGGCGATGAAGTCTTCGGCCGGCATGGCCTTGCCTTGCAGATAGCCCTGACCTTGATCGCAGCCGTGTTGCAGCAGAAAGGCCGCCTGACCTTCGGTCTCGATGCCCTCGGCGATGGTTTTTAAGTGCAGATTTTTACCTAACGCGATAATGGTTTGAATGATCGCCCGATCCCCCGGGTCGCGCTCTAGGTCGGCCACGAAGGACTGGTCGATCTTGAGCTTGTCCACCGGCAGGGTCTTGAGGTGGCTCAGGGAGGAATAGCCGGTGCCGAAGTCGTCCAACGCCACTTCGACACCCTGCTGCTTGAGGGCCTGAATGATCTTCACCACCCGATGGGGGTCGCTCAGGATGACGCTCTCGGTGATTTCGAGTTCCAGGAACCGCCCCTCCACTCCGGTTTTTTCGAGCGCGTTGCGCACCATGGCGACCACGCCGCTGCGGCGAAACTGGACCCCGGAGAGGTTAACGGCGATGCGCCCGAAAAAGCCGTGCTCATCGCGCAGGCGGGCGATAAACTCGCAGGCGTCTTGCAGCACCCATTCGCCGATGGCCGCGATTTGACCCGTGCGCTCGGCCACCGGGATGAAGGTCCCCGGCGACACCATGCTGCCGTCGGGCTTGATCCAGCGCAGCAGGGCCTCGGCGCCGATCACCTGGCGCGTGGCCAAATCGAACTGGGGCTGGTAATGTACGCACAATAGGCCTTGGTCGAAGGCCCGGCGCAGGTTGCTTTCCAGCAACAGCTCTTCCAGCACCGAGCTGGTCAGGTCGACCGAATAGGCCTCCCAGCCGTCGCGTCCATTGGCCTTGGCCCGCCCCATGGCGGTCTCGGCGTTTTTCAGCAGGGACTCGGCCTTGGCCCCGTCGGCTGGGAAATGGCATAACCCGGCGCTCACCGTCACCACCAATACATTGCCAAAGCCGCTCACCGGGCTGCGGAATTCCTGCACTAAGGCCTGCGCCAAACGGGCCAGGGCCTGTTTGTCCGCTAAGGTTTCGAGCATTACGCCGAACTCATCACCGCCCAAGCGGGCCGCCAACGCGCCCTCCGGAATGGCCGCGGCGACGCGTCGCGCGGCCTCTATCAACAAGCCGTCGCCGACGGCGTGGCCGAGGCTTTCGTTGATTTGCGAAAACCGGTCCAGGCCGAGGATCAGCAAACCGCCGTTGGTTTCCTGTTGCTCCGCGCGCCTCACCGCCTCGCCCAATTTCTTCCCGAACTGCATCCGGTTGGGCAGCCCGGTGAGTGAATCGAAGAATGCCAGTTTGCGAATCCGCTCTTCTGATGCCTTTTCCTTGGTAATATCCGAAAATACGCTGACGAAATGCACAATGCGGCCCGCTTCGTCCCGCTCGGCCACCACGCTTTGACGGGCCGGAAACAGCCGCCCGTCCTTGCCCTTGTTCCACAGCTCGCCCTGCCAGAAGCCGTTGCGGCGCACGCTTTCCCAAAGCTCGGCATAGAAGGCCTCGTGGTGCTTGTCCGAGCACAGAATGCGTTGGTTGCGGCCCTCTACGTCACTGCGTTTGTAACCGGTCATGTCGCCAAAGGCGCGATTGACGTTGACGATGTTGCCCGACACGTCCGAGATCATCATCGCCTCGTTGGCGCTGTCGAACATCAACGTCAGGCGCTGAAGCTTGCGCTCTTCCCCCTGTTTGCGGCTGGTGATGTCGCGCTCGATGCAGTGATAGCCGCCAAACCCGCCGCGCCCGTCGGGGATGCCCACCATGCGCGCGTGCAGCCAATGCCAACCGGCCCCCGGCCGGTGGATGCGGTATTCGATTTCGAAGTGCCGCGCGCCTTGGGGGTGGCGGTCGAAGAACCGATGCATGCCCTCTAGGTCATCCTCATGCACCAGCCGATGCCAACAGTTGCTGTCCATTTTCAAGCGGGTGGTGGTGATGCCGATGAGGCGGGTGAAGGCGGGGTTCACCAGGGTCGGCTGGCCGCGCAGATCACGAAAGCAGACCAGGTCATCGACGTTTTGCAAGAAACTCTGCAAGCGCCCATGCGAGCGACGCAGGTCCTGATTGGCCGTTTCCAGCCGCTTGCGCGCCGCCCGCAGATTGAGGTGGGTCGCCACTCGGGCGACCAGCTCCTGGTAATTGAACGGCTTGGTGATATAGTCCACCCCGCCCATTTCAAACGCCTTGATGATGCTGTTTTTGTCGCTCTTCGAGGTCAGAAAGATCACTGGCAGGTCCGCGGTGCGGGGGTCCGCACGCAACCGCTTGCAGACCTCGTAGCCGTCCATGCCCGGCATCACAATGTCGAGCAAGACGAGGTCCTGGGTCTCGCCGAAGGCGATGGTCAGCGCCGCTGCGCCCGACGCGGCCGCGCTCAGCCGATAACCCTCCCGGCCCAGCACGTTTTCCACCGCCTGGATATTCAACGCGGAGTCGTCCACGATTAGGATATTCATCAAGCCCTGCTCGGCCATCAAGTCACCTGCGCCTATGGGGATGTTTGCATAGTCTAATCCACCCGGGCGCTTTGGGAGTCGCCAATCCGGCAGTCGCCGGCCATTCGCCGCATCGGAGGCGGCGCGGTCGGGCGCATCGGCCGCCGGGCGCGGGGCGAATCGCATCGGCGGCGTTTGACAGCCCCCGGGGTCTGGGGGTGATAATGCCACCCTGAATCCAGGCCCCGTTCGGCGCACCCGATGGCCCGACCGCGAATACCCCTTCACCCCGCTCAACACCGGAATTAACGATGTTTAAAGACAGCCTTGCCCAAGCCGACCGCCGATGGGCAACCAAGCCCCTGTTCCAAAAAAAGAACCCGCATCGAACATCAAAACTGGCCCTGCTCGCGCTGGGGTTGGTCCTGCTGCTGGCCCTGGGCCAAATCATCCTCGCCGGCGACTTCCCGTCCCTCGGGCCGTTCCAATAGCTCCTGCAACACCACCCACACATTCTCCAGCATCCGCGTTTGCCCCTGCGCATTGGCATGGGTGGCGTCGTCCTGCATCAGCCGCTCGTCGCCCGCGACGCCTGCAAGCAGAAACGGCGTAAACGCCAGATCTTGCTGCGCCGCCAATTCGGCATACAGCGCCGCAAAACGCTCGGTGTAAAAGGGCCCCAGGTTGGGCGGGATTTGCATCCCGACCAGCAGCACCCGCGCCCCGGCCTCGCGCGCCCTAAGCACCATGGCGGCCAAATTGGCCTGCAACGCATCCAGCGGCAGGCCGCGCAGGCCGTCGTTGGCGCCGAGTTCCAGGATCAGGATCTCCGGTGCATGGCGGGCCAACAGCTCCGGCAGCCGGTGGCGCCCGCCGCGGCTGGTCTCGCCGCTCACGCTGGCATTCACCACGCGATAGGCATACCCTTGATCCTTTAACCGTTGTCGCAACAACTCCACCCAGCCTTGGCGGGTCTCTAGGCCGTAGGCGGCGCTCAGGCTGTCACCCAGCACCAAAATAGACGGTTGATCCGCGGCGCGCACGGCCGCACCTAAGGTAAGGACCAACAACAGGAACAGACGGGAAGATATAGACCACATGGCTCAGGAACCCTCGCAAAAGACCCGCCCTATTGTGCGGGCGGAGAATCTCACAAAACAAGTGCCAAGCCCCGAGGGCGAGCTGACCATCCTCGACGACGTGAGTCTGGAGGTGGCCGCCGGCGAGGCCTTGGCGGTGGTGGGGGCCTCCGGCTCCGGCAAGTCCACCCTGCTCGGCCTGCTGGCCGGGCTGGACCTGCCGAGCAGCGGCCGCATCGCCCTCGACGGCACGGACCTGCAGCGCCTAGACGAGGACGGGCGCGCCGCGTTGCGCGCCCGCCTGCTGGGCTTTGTCTTTCAGACCTTCCAACTGCTGCCCTCGCTGAGCGCGCAGGAGAATGTGATGCTGCCGCTGGAACTCACCAACGCGGCAAACCCTCGCGAGCGCGCCGCGGCCCTGCTGGAGCGGGTGGGCCTGCACAAGCGGCGGCTGCACCGGCCCAATCAGCTCTCCGGCGGCGAACAGCAGCGGGTGGCCATCGCCCGCGCCTTCGCCACCAATCCCGCCCTGCTGCTGGCGGACGAGCCCACCGGCAACCTGGACCAACGCACCGGGGCGCAAATCGTGGAGCTGTTGTTCGATCTCAACCATGAAAACGGCACCACCCTGATCCTGGTCACCCATGACACCGACCTGGCCAGCCACTGCCCGCGCCGCCTGGAGCTGGCCGAGGGCCGCATTCAGGGGGCGTTGTAATATGCTCGCCTTCGCCCTGCGCTCCCTGTGGCGCGAGCTGCGCTCCGGCGAGTTAAAGGTCCTACTGTGGGGCCTGATCGTGGGGGTGGCGGCCTTCGCCTCCGTGGGCCTGTTCACCGACCGCATCCGCCTGGCCATGGAACAGCAGGCCAGCGAAATGCTGGCCGCCGATCTGGTGCTGGAGGCCCGCTCGCCCTTCCCCGAGGCCTGGCGCGCCGAGGCCGAGGGGCGCGGCTTGAGCACCACCCGATTGCAGGAATTCCGCTCGGTGGTGATGGGTGACGAGCGCCTTCAGCTCACCGAAATCAAGGCCTTGGCGCCGGGCTATCCGCTGCGCGGCGAGCTGCGCATCGGCGCCGACCCCTTCGGCGCCGGCGCACGCGCGCAGGGTCCGCCGCCGCGGGGCGAGGTTTGGGTGGAGCATCGGCTGCTGCAACGGCTGGGGCTGGCGCTGGGCGACTCGGTGCAGGTGGGCCAGTCGCAGATGTCCCTCTCCGGGCTGATTCGGTTCGAGCCCGACCGCGGCGGCAATTTCTTTAATATCGCGCCGCGGGTGATGATGAACAGCGCCGACCTGGAGGCCACCGGACTGATCGGCGTGGGCAGTCGGGTCGAATACCGGCTGCTGCTGGCCGGCGAGCGGGCGGCGATTAACGCCTTCCGCGATTGGATTCAACCCAAGCTGCGTCAGGGCGATCAACTACTCGGGCGCCAAGACAGCGGGCGTCAGCTAAGCACCGCGCTGGAGCGCGCCGAGCGCTTCCTGGGCCTGGCCTCGCTGGTGGCCCTGATGCTGGCTGCGGTGGGCATCGCCATGGCCGCCCACCGCTATGCCCGCCGCCACCGCGATGCCAGCGCCGTGTTGCGCTGCCTGGGGGCCTCGCGCAACCGGGTGGCCGGCGTCTTTCTGGTCCAGTTGCTGGTGTTGGGCCTCGTTGGCTCCCTGCTCGGGGCGCTGGCGGGCTATGCGGCCCAATTCGGCCTGGGCCTGATCCTGGCGGATCTGTTCGACCGCGCCCTGCCCCAGCCCTCGCTGATCCCCATCGGCCGCGGCCTGCTGGCGGGGCTGATCACCCTGGCCGGCTTCGCCCTGCCGCCGCTGCTGGCCCTGCGCAACACCCCGCCGCTGCGGGTGCTGCGCAGCGACCTGCCGGCGCCGCGGCTCGGCCTGCTCGCGGGCTATGGCCCGGCGGCGGCCGCCCTGTTGGCGCTAATGGGCTGGCAGGCCCAGGACTGGCAGCTCACCCTAATGGTGTTCGGCGGCAGCCTGGCCGCGCTGCTGGTGATGGCCCTGGCGGCCTGGGCCCTGGTGCTTGGGCTGCGCCGGCTCGACCTGCGCGGCGGCATCTCCTGGCGCTACGGGCTGGCCAACATCCCCCGGCGGGCCGAGATTAGCGTGTTGCAGATGGTGGCCTTCGGCCTCGGCCTGACGGTGCTGTTGCTGCTCAGCCTGGTGCGCACGGATCTACTCACCACCTGGCGCGACAGCCTGCCGCCGGATGCGCCCAATCACTTCCTGATCAATGTGCAACCGGATCAAATCGAGCCGCTGAAGGCCTTCTTCGCAGAGCGCGAACAGAAACCGCCCGCGTTCCACCCGATGGTGCGCGGCCGCTTGACCCATATCAACGGCCAAGCGATCGCGCCCGAGGACTATCCCGAGGGCCGCCCGCAACGGCTGGTGCGGCGGGAGTTCAACCTCTCCTGGGCCGCCGAACCCTATGCCCACAATCAGATCGTGAAGGGCGACTGGTGGCAGGCGCCGCCCGAGGACGTGCAGCAGTGGTCGGTGGAGACCGGCATCGCCGACACCCTGGGCATCGCGATGGGCGACGAGCTGCGTTATGAAGTGGCCGGGCAGTCCTTTGAGGGCGTGGTCACCAACCTGCGCACGGTGCAGTGGGACTCCTTTAAGGTCAACTTCTTCGTGGTGGGGCCGCCGGGCCTGCTGCCGCCGGGTCAGGCCAGCTTTATCACCGCCTTCCACCTGCCCGAGGGGCGCGGCGAGCTGATGGTGGGGCTAATCAAGCAGTTCCCCAATATCACCGACATCGACGTAAACGCCCTGATGCAGCGGGTGCGGCTGATTATCGATCGGGTGATTCTGTCGGTGGAATTCGTCTCGGTGTTCACCCTGCTAGCGGGGCTGGTGGTGCTCTACGCCGGCATCCAAAACAGCCTGGACGAGCGCCTGCGCGAGACCGCCATCCTGCGCACCCTGGGCGCGGTGAAACGCCAAATCCGCAGCGCCCTAGCGGCCGAATTCCTGGCCCTCGGGGCGCTGGCCGGCCTGCTCGCCGCCCTAACCGCCTGGGCCGTGGGCTCGGTATTGGCGTTCCAACTGTTCGAGCTGCCCTATGCCGCCAACCCCTGGCTGTGGCCCGCGGGCATCCTGGCCGGGACCCTGGGCATGGGCCTGGCCGGGCTTTGGGGCACGCGCTCAGTGATCCGCCAGCCGCCGCTGACCAGCCTGCGGCAAAACTAACCGACGCCCGCGCGGGTGCGTTAGGCGCGCAAACCCCACCCTTCCATTCAACCCCAAACCTTACGCGCGCCGTAACGCACCATTGCCGAGGCTCGAATACGCGGGGATGGTGCGTTACGCCCCGCGGGTATTTTCAAAGTGTGAGGCATTGTTCAAATTTTGCAATAATATCCGGTAAAATCGACCCTCCAGGGGCGGGGCTAACGCACCCTACAAAGCCGGCTCCCCCGTCTCTTCGGCGATACGACGGCAAATACTAGCCGACCAATAGAACCCGGCCTCATGCCTGAGTTGCTGGATCAGGGGCATCACCTGGTCGATCAGGCCCTTTCGCTTCGCCAGCATCAGCATGCCCGCGACACCAACCACTTGCAAACCCATGCGCTTGGCGGTATGTCGCCCATCCGCCTCGTCGAGCAAAATCCAATCGGCCTCACTTCCGCGGCCAATGCAATGGCCTCGGATTCGCCGCGGTCGAGGTATTCCCGCAACGCCGCGACCGCGACTTGGTTTTCTACTGATTAAATCTCGATCCAATCAGCGGTTGCCACCTCGCCACTGCCCGCCCAAGCCCTCCCATTGGCATTCAGCTCTTGTAATACACCTTCTGGAATCACAATCCGGCCAAACAACCCCCGGAACAGCTCAGGGATGCCGGCCGAATTGGCGCAGGGCCTCGATGATGCGGGCGGCGACGGCCTGTGAGCTTTTGGAGAAGGCCTCGTCGCGGATCACGCTGCCGAACAGGGGTCGGGCGGCCGCGGCGGGGCTGAGGGCGTAGCTGAGGGAGACGGTTACGGTCTGCGAGCTTTTGCATTTTCCGTCTCTCTACCCAATTCATCTTTATCATCCAATGATCAGGTCATAATAGCCGTTGTAGGTCCTTTACCGATAAACGAGCCTGCCTGAGAATATGCGCCAAGGTGGATCATTTGACCGGAGAGTGCGCGGGTATGGTCAGTTTCAACACCTCAGCAGGCAAATTCTTCTGCATTCGAATGTGGCTTCCGCGTTGGCGCACCACCACCCAGCCATCGCGCTTCAAGGCGTTTACCACCCTGAAGTAGTCCAACTGCGGCGCCTTGGTCACACGGCAAGCTCGAAAACCTGACTGGCCTGAGAAAAAACCAGCTCATCTTCCACCGGCTCCAGGTAAAGCTCAATGGCTTCCCGAATATTTGCCAACGCCTCTTGCTGCGTATCCCCCTCGCTAATGCAGCCGGGCAAACAGGGGCAAAGGGCGGTGAATCCGCCCTCTTCACTCGGTTCGAGCACGACTTTCAGGTTCATCTCTTTCCCCTTTGTATTTTAATAAATCCAGTCGCGTAGGGTGCGTTAGCCCCGCCCTTATGATAACAACGAACCATCGTACCCCTCCAATTCTCGATCATCGCCACATGACTCGAAACACTGAGCGGGGCGTAACGCACCATCACCACCCCACTCGGCAATGGTGCGTTACGGCGCGCGATGGTTCGGATGTATTCTTAACCGCTGTGCCTGCGCGCCTAACGCACCCTACTCGCCTCACTTCATAGCAAGTGAGCTCTAAGGCGGACTTGGCTCTCTGTGAACTCTGCGCCCTCTGTGGTTAAATCAATCTTCGGATACAACCGTCCGCTCCCTGAACGCCCCCAACAACGCCTGAAGGTTCTCGGGATTGGCGATGTGCACAATCAGCGGCCGGATCGAGAGCTGTTCGTTTTTGTCGATCTCCGACACCAGCCCGTGCCCGCGCAGTTGTTCCAGCAACTGCCGCAGGCGCTTGTCGTTTTGGCTGTCGCTGCCCTTGTCGCCGAGAAACTGATTCAACTCCGGCATCAGCTCGTCCAGGCTCACCAGCGCGTGCGCCGTACCCACCCCCGCCTCCATCTCGTGGGCCACATAGAGCCGACGCAGGATCACCACCAGCAGGGACTGCTCCAGGGTCAGCCGCTGCCGCCGCACCAGCGGATGGCTCCACTCGTCTCGCTCATTATCCGAATAGCCCTCGGCGATGGCCACAAAACAGAGTCCGCGTACATCGTCGATGCGCAATGCCAGGTCCAGCGGCTCCAGGATGGCGTCGATGCGGTCATAGGCCGACAGCGCCGTGCGATAGAGATTCGGCTTCTGCTCCGCCTCCAGCACGCCGTATTTCAAAAGCTCCTGGACGGCGGTTTTGATGGGTTGGTCGGTGAGCGGGGCCTGCTCGGCCCGCGGTTCGACAATGGCTTCCTCAGTCATGTCAGCCAATTTTCCAGTTTCAACTCAGGCACCCGTTTGAACTCTCGTTGGTTATCGGTCACCAGCACCGCATCCATTGCCATGGCCTGAGCCGCGATCCAGTAGTCATTGGCGCCTATGGGCGTTCCTTGGCTTTCCAGATTGGCGCGTATCCCGGCATACTGTTCAACAACTCCGGCTTCCAACGGATAAAACGGGAGGCCTTCAATGACGCCTGCCAGTCTCTCCGCGTTCTTTTCCCGTTGAGCGCTTTTCTCGACGCCGAGCTTGAGTTCGCCCAGCACGATGGGTGAAAGGATCAGGTCGGACAGAGAGGTGACTTCAAGGCGTTGGCGAACGGGTTGCGCGCCCTTGATGGCGGCGATGAGGATATTGGTGTCGAGCAGGTAGCGTGGCATTTCAGTCGAAGCTGGCTACCGGCTCGGGCGGAGCATCACCCGGAGCTTCAAGGTCCACTGGTTCTCCGTCCCACAAGGGGCGAAAAAGATCGGCCGCCATGCGCGGCTTATCCGGCACCAGCCGCGCCACCACCTTGCCGCGGCGGGTGATCTCTACCTCTCCACCCGCTTCCACTTCCGCGAGCAATGCGGAAAAGCGCGCCTTCGCCTCGACAATTTGTACTCTGTGCATCGCGATTACCCTTAAATGACCATGTGGTCAGAATATAGCCCCCTCGGTTTTTGTTTGCAAGTAACGGACGTAGACGTAGGGTGCGTTAGCCCCGCCCTGGGTAAGCGATGGGGTTTGGCGATCTAAAAACGCCCGTTGATCCCCCAAACCCTGAATCGGCAAGCGGGGCTTTCGTGCGAGGTCCGACCTGGGCGGGGCGCGCCTAACGCACCCTACGCGGGGTCTATTCATGGCCGATGTCATCCGGGATATCGGGAGGTCCATCGGCGGCCCAGTCGGGCGGGTAGATGCCCTGGCGAACGTAACGGTGAAAGCTCGACCAGGGCCAATCCACCGGGGCGGCTACATGGCCGTGTTTGACGGGATTGTAGTGAATGTAGTCGCAATGGTAGGCGTAGTCCCGGTCATCCCGAATCATGTGCTCCCAGAATCGCCGTTGCCAGATCAGGCGCTCACCCCGCTTTTTCCGCGACCCCAGTGGCGGGGCGATCAGGTGGCGGTAGCGTCTCGCGCCACCCTGGAAGCCCGCCACCACATCCGGCGTCAGCTCCGCCGACACCGCACGCTTGAGCAATCGCCAACGCTCCGAATAATCCCCTTCGCCCTCGGGCAAGGTCCAGATGCAGTGGATATGCTCCGGCAAGGTGACCCAGGCGTCAATGCGGAAGGGGCGTTCCCGGCGCACCTTCTGAATCGCCTTGCGCATGAGTTTCAACGCCTCCGGCTCGCAAAGCCAAGGCGCGCGTCGAAAGGCGGTGAGGGTGAAAAAGAAGGCGCCGCCGGGATGGATGAGGCGGCGATACTCCGGCATTCTCAGTCCTCCTTTGGCGGTGAATCGGATCATCGAAGGGTGCGTTGGCCCCGCCTTGCAAGCGCCACGAGACCTGACATCGCCCGGTTGTATGCAATCGTATCAGATCACCAAATTACCGGCGAGGCGTAACGCACCATTGGCCGCGATTTACCGGCGGAGGTGGTGCGACCCAATGTAGGGTGCGTTAGCCCCGCCTTTGCCAAAAACACCGCCGTTCAATGCGCCCCGAGGCCCGTGGATTGCACCCAACCCCGAAGCGCCCCGCGGGGCGTAACGCACCATTTGCCGCGATGTTTGGGCGGGGGTGGTGCGTTACGGCGCGCGCGGGGTTTCGTGCAAGATTCAAGGTCCGTGCCGGCGCGCCTAACGCACCCTGTCATAAGCAAGTCAAGCACTATATTCAACGAAAAAGCACTCCCATTTTCCACGCGAAATCCTTACCGTCTTAAATGAAGGGTATAA
>JAABTK010000130.1 GCA_011389885.1 Gammaproteobacteria bacterium
GGCGGGCAGCTCCTCCAGCCCCTGCATGACGAAAGCAACGCCCTTTTGCCGGGCGCGAAAGGCGAACTGCTCGGCGATCTGCTCAAACACGCTCACCGGATCCGCGGGGGCGGGGAACAGCTCGAAGCGCCCCGCCTCGATCTTGGCCAGATCAAGGATGTCGTTGATCAATAGCAGCAGATAGTCGCCGCCGTGGCGGATGGCTTCCAGCGAGCGCCGCTGCTCGGCATCCAGCGTCTTGTCCTGCAACAGGATCTGGGCATAGCCGAGCACCGCGTTGAGCGGCGTGCGCAGTTCGTGGCTCATGTTGGCCAAAAAGGCGCTCTTGGCGCGGTTGGCCTGCTCGGCCTGGTCGCGGGCCCGCTCCAGGGCCTGCTGCTGTTGCCGGCGCTCGGTGATATCGCGGATCAGGCAGGCGAACTGGCCCGGTTCGGGCTGAAAGGCCGTGGTGGTGTAGTAGCGCCCGAGTTCGGCGCTATAGTCTTCGATGGTGTGATTTTCGCCGGTCAGCGCCACCTGGCCGAAGCCTTCGATCCAGTGCCCTTCGATTCCGGGCATGATTTCGCGCACACGACGCCCCACAACCTGGTCCGCCTTCAGGCCGGTGAGGCGTTCGAAGGCGGGGTTGACCGCCAGATAGCGGTAATCCACCGGTTGGCCCGCGTCGTCGCAGATGATTTCGTGCAGGGCGAAGCCGTCCTGGAGTTCGACGAACAAGGTCTCGTACTGCTGTTGGGTGCGCTGCTGGTGTTGCAGCATGCGGATCTTGTTTTGGGCCAGCTCCACCAGGCCGACCACGGAGGCGAGAAAGCCCAGTTGCTGCTCGTCCGGCTCGGGCTGGCGCTCCAGCCAGTTGAGGACAAACAGTTGATAGCCCCCCTCGCGAAAGGTGAAGGGGTGCCAAAGCAGGGTCCCGATGGCCATCTGCTGGTGCAGGATCTCGGCCGAGCCGTCCTCGCACAGGGCGGAATGGATGGCGTCGGCGTGGCTGCTCAGCCAGGTTCGTTGGGTCCGCATGTGGCGAACCCCGTCGCCGAATACCGCCAGCGGATAGACGCCGATGGAGGGCGTGATATCCGGTCGTGCGGGGTTGAGCCATTCCACCCGACCGATGATCAGCTGCTGGTCGAAATCGATGTCATACACCAGCGCCCGGTCGGCCCCCAGGGCCTCGCCGATGTGGCGGCAGGTGGCGGTGAGGATGGCTTGCGCATCGTCCTCGGCGGCGATGGTGCAGGCGATGGCATCAATGGCGGCCCGGTGCTTGCGGGTCTTCGCCTCCAGCGCCTCGGCGCGGCCTTCGGCGACCTTTTGTTCGGTGATATCCAGGATGAAGCCGTCAAGGCAGATCACTTCGCCGTCGTCATTGCGGATCGCCGTGCCGCGCTCCAGGGCCCAGCGAATCGAGCCGCCCCGGCGCCGCACCCGATAGCGGACCTCCCAGGGGCGGCCGGCGGCGACGGCCTCGGCCACGACTTGCTCGACCCGCCCGACATCGTCGGGGTGGATGACGCTGGCGTAGCTGCGGACCGCGTTGCCGATGAAGTCGCTGGCCGCATAGCCGGTGAAGGGGTCCACGGCCTGGCTCATGAACTGCATCGTCCAGTCGCGGTCGAGGGCGCAGCGGTAGGTGATGCCGGGGATGTTGTTCACCAGCGAGGCGAACTGATTGCGCGCCTCCTCCAGCTCGCGCCGGGTCTGTTCCTGTGCGGTGATGTCCTGGACGATCGACCAGATCACCTCGCGCCCCTGCGGCGTGGTGGTCTTGAAGCCATGGAGCAGGACCGGATAGCGCGAGCCGTCCTTGCGGATGTACTCCTTCAGGAAGGGGCCATAGCGACCCGTTTGTTGCATGGACTCGATTTGGGCCTGCTCCTGGGGCAGGTATTCTTGCGGGGTGATATCGAAGTAGTCCAACGCCTTGAACTCTTCCCGGGTATAACCGGCGGGCCTGCTGATTGCCTCGTTGAATTCCAGAAACTCGCCGGTGTTGAAGTCGTTCATGGCGATGCCGACGGGAGAAAGCTCGAACAGGCCGCGGAATTTCGCCTCTTCGGCGGCGAGTTGGCGCCGATTCTGCTCCTCGTCGGTGATGTCGCGTGCGATCCCGATAACGCGCACCGCCGCGCCGGTGGGATCACGGATGATACGGGCCTGACCCTGAGTGGTGCGCAGCGCTCCGTTATCGGGCCGGCGGATGATGTTCGTGCTCTCGAAATGGACTTGACCGGAGGCTACGGCCGCCTGGAATTCTTTGACCAGCGGTTCCCGGTTCTCCGGCAACTGAACCGCCAACCAGTCCTCGATGGTGTGGCCGAAATCGGCGGGGTCGGCGCCAAAGAGACGGAACAGGCCATCGTCCCACTCCAGATAACCGCTAGTCAGGTCGTAGTCCCAAATGCCGAGCCCGGCCGCCGCTGTCGCGAGCGCCAGGCGCTCGCGGCTGTGATCCAGCGCCCGGCTGGCTTCCTTTTCCCGCGTAATATTACGAAACACGGCCAGCAACAGGGTGCGCTTGTCTTGGGAGAGCGGGACGACCGAGACCCGAACATCGATGACGCTGCCGTCCTTGCAGCGGTGCCGGGTCTCGAAGTCGTCCTGTCCCTGCTCAAGGATGGTCCGAAGGTGCGCGGCGGTCTGCTCCGGGGTTTCCATCGCCTCGTAATCGGGGGTGCGCAGCCGGGCGAACTCCTCGGCGCTGTAGCCGAGCTGCTCGTGCGCCTGTCGATTGAACAGCACCGGCAGGCCGCTCTGCGGGTCGATCAGTACAGTGGCGTCGGGGTAGAGCTGGAATAGGGTGCGAAAGCGCCTCTGCTGTTCGTTGAGGTCTTCGATCAGGCGGTGGCGCTCGGTCATGTCGGTATGGCTGCCGATTACCCGCAGCGGTTGGCCGTCGTCGGCGCGCTTGATCACCTGGCCGCGGTCGAGGACCCACTTGTAGCCGCCGTCCTTGCAGCGTATGCGGTGTTCGCTTTCGTAGATGGGGGTCTCGCCGCGCAGGTGGCGATACAGGGCGAAAAAGGTTTTCTCCCGGTCGTCCGGGTGTACGCGGCCCTTCCATTCGCCGAGGTTGCCGCCGATCTCATGTTCCTCGTACCCGAGCATGCGCTTCCACTGCCGGGAGAAGTAGACGGCATCGGTGTCGGCGTCCCAGTCCCACACGCCCTGTTCGGTCGCCTCCAGCACGAAGCGCCAGCGCTCCTCGTTCTCGGCCATCCGTTCCCGGGTCTGGCGCTCTTCGGTGCGGTCGAGGATGTAGCCCCGGATCAGGCGGGGCCGGCCCGCGTCGTCATACTCCGGCACGGTGTAGTCGTAGAACCAGCGGTATGCGCCGCGGCGGGTGCGCAGGCGGTAATACTGCTCGAAGTCGGTCGCGCCCCGGGCAAGATAGGCGGCGACCTCGTCGCCGAGCCATTCCTTGTCATCGGGGTGGACGAGATCGGCAAAGCAAAAGCGCGGGTCCATGAGTTCGCCCGCATCATAGCCAAGGACCTGCGCCACGTTCGGCGACACATAGCGCACCGGCCAGCCGGGTTCGGGGCGCCAGACGAACACCGCCACCGGGCCGCCGGTGAAGAATTCGTACTCCTGGCGGCGGCCCTGCTCGGCGCTGTCCTCTTCGGTGATGTCGTGAAACAGCAGGATGGCGGCGCCGTCGTCGTCGAGCCGCTTGGTGCGGATGTCCACGACCAAGGGTGCGCCGTCGGGGCGCACCAGCTCCTCGCGCCCGCGATAGGGCATTCCGGCCTGGAGCGCATGGAGGAGGGGGCAATCGGCGAAGGTGATCGGCTGGCTGGCGTAGTGACAGTCGCGGCGGCCCGATTGGCGCTGCCTGGGGGCGCAGGAAAAGAGGTCAAAGACCGGCGTCCCCGCAAGCCCGGAGGCCGCGGTGCGGAGGATCTCGGCGGCGGCCTTGTTGGCCCGGGTGATGATCCCGTCGGCGTCGAGGGCCAGCAGGCCGCCGGGCACCTCCTCGGCGAGGGATTCCAGCGCCTGGTTGTTATCCTGCAGCTCGTGGTTGAGGCGGTCGAGTTCGGCCTCGTGCTCCTTGAGCAGGCTGAACCACTGGTTGTAATAGAGGTTGACCAGCTCCTTTTGGCTGATGACCCCGCTGAGGCGGCCCTTGTCATCCACCACCACCACGCGCTTGATATGCCGTTGGCGGCAGAATTCCAGCGCCTCGGCGATACTGGCCCCCTCGCTCAGGGTGAGGGCGGGGCGGGTCATGCAGTGTTCGACCGGGGTGGCCGGGTCGGTTCGGGCGTCCAGCAGTTTGACGATGTCGCGCTGGGTCAGGAGCCCGGCGGGTTGGTCCGCGTCAAGGATAATGGCGGCATCATGGCCTTGGTCCGCCATGCGGGTCAGGGCCTCGCGCAGCGGCGCGTCCGGCGCCAGCTTCAGGGCCTGCACGCCGCGCAGCAGCTCCCCCAGGCTCTGGCTCTGGGCCAGGATCTGCGGGTCCAGGCCGCCGGCCAAATCGCTATAGCTTACGATGCCGCGCAATTGGCCGCTTGGGTCTTCCAGGCAGATGTGCTCGCTGTGATTGCGGATCGCCTTAAGTCCGTCGAGGATCGAGGTCTCGGGCGGCAGGGTGGCGGCCCGCGGCAGGTCCAGCTCGCCCAGCGCGGTCGTAAAGTCGTGCCCGCGGGACTCAAGGGCCAGCAGCATCGAGGAGAGGAAGAGGCGGTATCCCCTGGGGTCGACCACCACCACATCACGGATGTCGTGCTCTCTCATTGTGCGCACGGCCTCGGCGATGGTCGCCGTAGGCGGCAGGGTGATTACCTCGGTGGTGGCGATGGCGCTGATTTTTGGGAAGAACATGGAATCCTCAAATACGGGGCCGCGGATTGGGCGATTGTTGTTAAATCGCATACTGCCTCGCTGGTTTTCTGTCTCTCCTGCGGGTCGCGTCAACCCTTGCATAGCCCGCCATGCAAGGATCGACCCGCCTTCAACCTGAACAAAAATCCAGCGCAATTCGGTATGAAATTATGCGGCAATCGCCATGAAATGTCGATGGTATATTTACAGATTCCCCGCACCAGGCGAATGACAGACATCGCCTTAACAAAAAACCGCCGCTTGCTGTCTCGCTAGCTGTGCCGCCCGGATAGCCCCAAAAATCACCAACTCCCGCCCGCAACCCCCCAAAAAAAACCTCCGCACCCTTTGCGTTCCTTCTTCGCGCCCTTTGCGTTATAACTAAGTAGGGTGCGTTAGGCGCGCAAACACCGGACTTGAATTGAACACCAACCCCGCCGCGCGCCGTAACGCACCAT
>JAABTK010000131.1 GCA_011389885.1 Gammaproteobacteria bacterium
AGGGCGCTGGGCGGACCGAAATAACCGCCGCCCGAGGCCATCTTCTCCTGCGTCAGCCGCTCCACGTCGTTCGAGTCGTAGCCGGCGGCGCGGCGCAGGTGTTCGTCCGGGTAGTGGGTGCGCATGCTCGCCTGCATGTCGCCGTTGAGCCACTCGTTGAAAAAGCCCGAGGCGAAGCGGGCCGGCTTGGGGCTGGAGAGGCCGCCGAGCCCGCCGAGGCTCCAGTTGTTCTCGGTGTCGAGACCGCCGCGGTCGCCGGCATGTCCGGTCAGGGCACAGGCGAGGGCCGCCGCCCAGCAGCTCATGGTGCCGGAGACATACTTGTGCAGGGCGAAACCGATGTTGATGATGGCCCGTTCGGAGCGGGCCAGGTCGCGCGCCATGCGCTCCACCAGCTCCGGGTGGACGCCGGTTATGCTGCGGGTCTCCTCCGGCGAATAGCCGCCCGCCTCCGCCTTCACCCGGTCGAGGACGGTAGTGACTGGGATCATCTCCCCATCCTTGCCCTCGACCTCGAAGCGGCCGCTCAGGGCCGGGTTGAGCTTGCCCAGACGCAGGGTCTTCTTGAAGTGGCCCGGGGTGCCGGGCATCGGCTGCTCACGGCCCGAGACCTCGTCCCAGCAGTAGAAGACATCCTCCTTGCCCCGTGCACGCAGGTCGGCATGGCGCAGCAGTTCGCCGCTATCCTCGCGCACCAGGAAGGGCAGGTCGGTCTGTTCGCGGATGAAGGCCTCGTCGATCAGCTTGTCGCGCAGCAGCACGTGCAGCAGCGACATGGCGAGATAGGCATCGGTGCCCGGCTTGATCGGCACCCAGTGGGTGGCGAACTTGCAGCTCGGGTTGTAGTCGGGGCTGATGGTGTAGATCGTCGCACCGTTGTAGCGTGCCTCGTTCAGGTAGTGGGCGTCGGGGATGCGGGTGACAATGGGGTTGATAGCCCAAAGAAAAATGGTGTCGGCCTCGAACCAGGCGTCGAGGGAGTGGCCGGCGTTGGCTAGGCCGTAGGCCAGCGAGGCGCCGGTGAACATATCCCCCACCGCGCTGGCCGGGTAGAGGCGCTGCGCACCGAGCAACGAGCCGAGGCGCAGCGGCCCGGCGCGTCGCCCCTGGGAGAGGATGCCGGTGCCGCAGTAGACCATCAGTCCGGCGGGACCCTCTTCGGCGAGGGTATCGACCATCTTCCGCGCGATCTCATCAAACGCCTGATCCCAGGTGATCCGCTCCCATTTGCCCTCGCCGCGCTCGCCGGAGCGCTTCATCGGGTGGAGCAGGCGATCACCCTGGTACATCTCCCTGGAGTGGACGATCCCCTTATTGCAGCCACGGGGGTTGGCGTCGGGGATGCGGGGGTGGATCGACGGGTAGGCCGCCGACTGCTCCTCGCGGGTCACCTTGCCATCCTTGGCGAAGACCCGCCAGGCGCAGTTGCCCTGGCAGTTGGAGCAGTGGAAGGCGAAGCCCTGGGCGTCACCACGGGTGTCGAGAAACTCATTGCGGTAGAGGTCTTCCCAGGTACGATCATCCGGCCCCTGAGCGGCATGGGCGCGCAGGGCGGTGAGCGGCCCGCCGAAGGCGAGGGCGAGGCCGCAGTAGGTGGTGTTTCTCAGAAATTCACGGCGGTCCATGGTCGGCTCCTAACGCTCGATGGGGCGGGACGGGTCGGCGGCCCACTCGTTCCAGGAGCCGGGGTAGACCCGCACCTGGTCGTAGCCCAGTCGTTCGAGGGCGACATAGAGGAAGGTCGAGCGGCCAAGGCCGCCGTTGCAGTAGGTGACGATCTCCCGGTCCGGGGTGATCCCGGCTTGTTCCAACGCCGCCCGCATCGCCGCCTCATCGGCGAAGGTTTCCAGCTCACCGCCAAGGTGATCCCAGGGGAAGCTGACAGCGCCGGGGATGTGGCCGGCGCGATGCGCCCCGCCGTCCTCCTTGCCGCTGTACTCGGCGATGGAGCGGGCATCCACCACCAACTGCCGGGCGGGGTCCAGCGCCTCGGCGGGCAAGGCCCAAGCCGCCTTGGGTTGCGGCTTATACACCGCCTTCTCTGGCGTGGGCGTCTCCTGGCTCAGGGTTCGCCCCTCGGCGAGCCACTTGCGAAAGCCGCCGTCGAGGATGGCCGCCTTTTCGTGACCGACAAAGCGCAGGATGTACCACAGCGCCGAGGCGGCGCGGCCGTTGCCGCTGTCGTAGACCACCACCGGGCTGTCGTTGCCGACGCCCAGGGCGCCCAGTTTGCCGGCGGCGAGCTGGGGGAAGACGGGCAGGCCGGTTTTGAGGTTTTCGTCCTCGTCCTCCAGCTCCAGGTAATGCAGATTGACCGCCCCCGGCAAGTGGGCGCGGGCATAGTCCTGGGGGCTCTCGGCATCAATCAGCACCACCTCGTCAAGGCGTTCGGCCAGCGCCTTCGTAGCGATCAACTCCGCCGCCATTGCCGGTAAGGCAAACAGCGCGGCGCAGAGCAAAATGGCAAACCGTCTCATTCTCTCGATCCTCCCGCGGACTCTTGGGTCCGATTTTGATTATCGTCTTCAGTTCTCCAACATCTCCCGAATCAGGCGCACCACCGCCGGGTCGTCCCACGCCTGGGGTCCCGCCTTACCGGCGACCATCCGTCCCTGCCGATCCAGCAGGTAGGTGACCGGCACCCCGGCGGCGCGGTAGGCCTCCGCGGTGCGGCGGGTGGTGTCGATCAGGATGTCGAAGGGCGCCTCACGCCCGCCGAGAAACCGCTCCACCGCCGCCGCCTTGTCGGCGACGGTGACCGCCAGCACGGTGAAACCCTCGTCATCCACCGCCCGTTGCAGCCGCTCCAGCGAGGGAAACTCTTCCCGGCACGGCGGACACCAGCTACCCCAGAAATTGAGCAACACCACCCGGCCCCGGTAGTCCGCCTTGGCGCGCATCTCACCGGCGCGATCCGGCAGATGAAAGGCCGGACCCTTCAGCGGCGCCGGATAGGCCTTCATGCCCGCAGCGGCAACCAATGCCTCATCAACCGGCCCAGCGGCAGCGACCTGCATCAACAACAGGCCGCCGAGCGCCAACGCCCATCGCCTCATCCACGCATTCATGGGTCTACAAACAACCCTTGAAGAACACGCGCTCACTGCTCTGCTCCAATAGATCCAGCCGCACCGACTGAATCACGCCTGCGGCCAGCTCGCCGGTCAGGCGGACTCTCTTGCTATAGGCCTTGTCCACCTCTTCTATCCGAACCCCGCTGCCATCGCCGAAGCGAAAACCGCGGCTCTCGCCATTGGCCAGCAACAACACCGGCTCGTCCACATAGCGCAGCGGACAATCGGCGATGCGCAGCTCCCCGGCGCAGGGCGCACCGACGATCCAACCCTCCCAGGTGGGCAGGGTCTCCTTGGCGCCTGCCGCGAACGGCAGCGTCAGGCTCAAGGCCAGCACGGAAACAAGACGTCTGATGGCTTTCATGAGATCACCTCTCAGTAGATGGGAATCAGCCCGTAACCCTTCGCCTGATAGCCGATCAGCGATACAAAGGTATTGCCCACCAGTTCGACGCCCGGAATCAGGGTGTCGGTATCCATACCCAGTAGCCGCGCCGCAATGGAACAGGCCTCCATACGCACCCCTGGGCGCTGTTGCATCGCCTGTAGATGCGCGGCGATCTGGTCGTAGGTCTCCTCGTGGTCCAGGGGCACGCCTTCGCGCTCGGTGGAGATGACCTTCAACACCGGTCCGTGGAAGAGATAGACCATATCCGGCTCCACGTCCTGGCGCAGCAGATCTTCATAGGTTTCCTCGATCACCCCCAGGAGCACCAAGAGTTTGTCGGGGTTGTTCACCGTAATATCCCACACCACCTTGCCGGAAGAGACGCCTTCCAGGGCGTGCGCGTCACTCGGCTTGGCCGCGTGCAACGGGGCGGAAGCGCTAAACAGCAGTAGCATGAGGCCGAAGGCCCAAACGGGGGAACGCATCATTATCTTTTCTCCTAATTCGCAGATTGGCTATTGAACGGTTTTAATCGCTTGCTTGAGTTGCTCGAAGTCGTCCCGGACCGCACCGAGACGCCCCTCCTGGTCCTGCAGGGGAACCCCCTCCAGCTCCAGAATATCGGTCAGACTGGTGGCATCGAGCATGCCGTTGAGGTTGCCGCCGTCCACGGCGATCAACTCGTCGCCATAATAAACCGCCGGGGCCTTGGCGCCGGGGCCGGCGAAGGTTACGGGTATCACCTGAACCGGAATCTTGTAGCGGTTCGACAGCTCCGCCGCCACCTGGATATTGTTGTTGCAGCGCACACCGGGCGGATCACGGCTGATCAGGGTGAGCATCCGTTGACCCTCGATCTCGGTGACGCCGGGCGGTCCGGCGAAGGTCGGCTGGGCGATGAGCAGCCAGGGCAGCAGGGATAACAGCAGTACTTTTTTCATATCGAATTCTCCTCAGCGGGTGGTTGGGGTTGGTGCAGGACGGCGGTCAAGAATCCGCCATCACTGTGGATACACCGAGGAGTGGCAGTCCTTGGAGGACTGCCACTCCTGGGGTGGGTTCATTTCCCGGGCTCGCGGACCACTCCATGAGCGTTCGCCTATGAATGCACCGCCGCTCTAGGCCCCCTGCTCCAGCATCCGCTCCAGGGCCGCCTCCAGGGCCTCCGATAGCGCCGCGGGAACGGCGACGCCGCGGGCCTCGAGGGCGGCGACCAAATCGTCGGGCATCAGAATCACGCCATCCGCCGGCGGCACCGGTCCGTCGTCGAACCACAGGCTCGGGAAACCCTCTCCATGGGCGTCGCGCAGCGTGCTATCGATCCGCTCCGCCTCGGCATCCAAGTGGCTGGCGAGGGCCTTGGCGTAGTCGCCATAGAGGTTGCAGCGCCCCCCGGGCGGCTGTTGAGAAATTACGCGCACATGCAGCGTCATCACATCACCTGCAGAAGATTGTCGGCGAGGATATAGGTGGCCACCAGCAGCAGAAAGACCGCAAAGCCGCGCTTGAGCGCAGCGCCCGAGATGCGGTGGGCGACCCGGGTGCCGATCACGCTGCCGACGATGGCCACGCCGGTGAACAACCCCATCAGGGCATAGTCGATGGGCACTTCGCCCAGGTAGCCCGCAAAACCGGCATAGGACTTCACCGCCACGATCGCCAGCGAGGTGCCGACGGCCTGTTTCATGGGCAGACGCGAGAGCAGCACTAGGGCGGGTACGATCAGAAAGC
>JAABTK010000132.1 GCA_011389885.1 Gammaproteobacteria bacterium
GTTGTACCAGGAGCCGCCGCGCAACCGCCGGTAGTTTTCCTTACAACCAGTCACCCAGGCGCTGCCGTCGGTGGGTGCGCCCCGGTAGCTGTCGTGCCAGCAGTCCTGCACCCACTCCCACACATTGCCGCTCATGTCGTGCAGACCAAAGGCGTTGGCCGGCTTGCCGGCCACCGGGCGCTGGCGTTTACCGCTGTTGCCGTCGTACCACCCCACCGCGCTGAGGTTGTCGCCGCCACAGTAGCGGTGGTTGCCGCCGGCACGGCAGGCGTACTCCCACTCGGCCTCGCTGGGCAGGCGCCAGCCGCCGCCGTGGTTGCTATTGAGCCAGCTGACAAAGGCCTGGGCATCGTCCCAACTCACCTGCACCACCGGGGCGTTGTCGCCTTGGTTGTTATCTTCCATGAAGTCACTGCTGACCAGGTCGCTGCGCCCGCTGGCGGCGATGTACTGCTTGAACTGGCCGAGGGTGACCTCGGTCTTGCCCAGTTGGAAGGCCGCTACCCGCACCGGGCGGGGCGGGGACTCATTCTCATAAGCTTCGGAATCGACGTTGCACTGGGGCTGGCCGACGAAGGCGCGGCGCTTGTTCTCTTCGGTGGTGCAACTGCCCATGGTAAAGGTCCCGGCCGGAATATCGACCATAGTAATACCGAGCGGCCCTTGATGCTCGGCGGCCTGGGTGGTGGAGAGGGCCAGCGCGAACAGGGCGGCGGCGAGGGTTTGACGAAGCATTGCAGGTCTCCTTGGGGGGGATGAAGGCATAAACTCCCAATTCTAACGCAAGAATTATCGAGCGGCAATTCATGGGCGCACCTGCCGATGCAATAACCAAGGGAAACACTCGGGGTTCACCTGACGCATCCGGGGGCGCTGCGCGCCCCGCCCCACTCGCAACCCAGGGCGCCGCCGGATAGGTCTTGGCGGCTCTAGTTGCCCGAATAGCCGGAAGGGGCGGCAGGAGCTTGCAAGACCTGCATTCCCACGGAGACCTTGGGAACGAGCAAAATGCGTTTTAGCATCTGCGATCTCCCGACAGGTTCTCTGTACCAATCCATTGCGTTCCCGGCTGGCGGCCCAAATGGTCAGCACCAGCTCTCGGTCGCCGACGATGCGGTATTCGGGACGCATTGCACTCTGTTGCCCGCTCTCGTGCAGGATGCGCCGTTCGCTGGGGCGGTCACGCTCGGCTTCGGGCTCGGCGCGGTAATAGCGGGAGAGCAGATTGACCACGGTCTCGTTGCGGGTGACGGTGTCTTCGCTCAGGCCATCGATGGTGAGGTTGTTGGGCAGCAGGCCGGGGGAGGCCAGTTGCAGGTGATCGGCGAACCGGTGCAGGCGGATGCGACTGCCGGCCATGGCGTAGTCGCGATGGGCCACGGCGTTGACGCTGGCCTCGTACACCGCGCCGAGGTGGTATTGGGGGATGTCGATACGCCCCAACTGCTTGACCGCCTCGATGCGCATGTTGTTGCGCACGAATTCGAAGGCGCCCTGAATCTGGCGGTCTAGCGGGCCGGTGTGATCGGCGGCGTCGAGCGGTTCCTGGGCGTTGCGCTCGTCGCCGCGGTAGGCCCCGCGCACTGAATGAAGGCGGGGGGCGGGAAGCGGGTGACGTCACGGGTGAGCAACAGCCTGCCGCTGCGACAGCGGCGCGGTTGCCGAACCAAGGGTTTTCAAGACGGTTGGATGATAGCGACAAAGGCCGCCATTTCACTGTAGCCTGCTAGCTATCCGCGGGCTTTGCAAGGTAGGCGCGCCGCCGGCGCCGTTGCCTGAATGGCGGAACTCGGTCAAAATCGCCGGTGCAGGGTCAGGGCTTGGCGGGTTCGGCGGGTGAAATGATTTAGGAGGCTTACGGCGGTGATGGCGCATAGCGAGAGATGGACGAGGGGTGGGCGGTTTTTTTGGCGGCGTTGCGCCGGGGGTTGCCGGAGGGGCGGGGCGGCGCGCGGCGGCGGGTGGCTCGTTTTGATGCTGTCTTTGTTCGGGCCGCCGGTCTTTGGGGCGGGGGCTTCGGTTTCGGCGTTGGGGTATTTGGAGCGCACGGCGGATAAGGGGGCGCTCTATTTGCCGCCTTCGGCGGTGGATCCTCGGTTTACCATGGCGTTGTATGTGAATGCGGCCGGTGCCGGGTCTTTTGCCCAGCGGATGTGGGTTTTGCAGCGCGCCGGGGTGGGCGAGCCCTGGGCGCTGGCGGTGTGGGATGCGGATTATTGGGCGGGGCGCGGGCTGGCGGCGGATCAAACGCCGCCCTACAGTTGGCCGGTGTCCACCGGGCGCAAGTATCGGGGCGACGACCGCTCCGGCCCTACGCCGCTGGGGGTGTATGCCATCGATGAGCGGCCCGGGCGGGTGAAACGGGGTTATTACGCGCCCGGGATGGTGCATGCCTTGTTTATCGATTACCACTATTCCGGCGGCAGGCGTTCGGGGGTGGCGTTTCACGGCACCACCCCAAGCCGGTATGCGTTGTTGGGGAAAATCGATAGCCATGGCTGCATTCGCATGACGCAGGATAATGCGCGCACCCTGTTGGACCGGTTGCAAGGGGAGGACGGCGTGTTGGAGCCGGAGATGCGCTGGGGTTCGGTGCCGCGATTTTGGCAACGGGAGCGCGGCGGCGGCCGTTACGGTTATCGTAAAGACGGTCAGACCTACCCGGCGGATTCAGCGGCGGCAGAGGCCTTGACCAAGACCGGATACCGGGCGATTACGGTGATTTTTAAGGATTCGACCGTGATTCAGGACGACGACGCATGAGGTATAACGGAGTCCGAAGCGGGAGAGGCGGCGCCGGGATGCCGTCCCCGTCGGGCATGCGGCTTCGGTGAATCTCCGACAGCTCCATGCGCGGGCCGCGCGCGGCGAGGCGGAGGCCGCGGCCGCGATTGTGGAGCTGGCGTTACGCCCGCGGCATACGGTCTGCCAGGGGCTGCGGGCGGGGTCCACCCTGCATTTGACGGTGGCGTCGCTGCGACCGCTGCCGAAGCGGTCGGTGGTGAGGGCGCTAAAGAACGGCTTTCTGCGCCTGTCCCCGGCCGGGGTTCAGTTCGTCCATATAAAGGTCACCGGGGCCACGGCGGCGCGGGTGGTTTGGGAAGAGCGCATCGTAATGCCGGTCGGCGGGCCGGCGCTGCGGGGTTCCCAGGCCCAACGCCGGGGCCGCTTCACCGTCCCCTTGTATGCCGCGGCGGCCGCCGCACTGGTGTTGTTGGCGCTGGCGGGGGCGATGCGATTGGTCCATCCGCCGCCGTCTGCGGATATCCAGGCCCCGGTGCTGGCGCGAGCCGAGCCGGCCCCGCAGGCCCCGCTCAAGAAGCCGAACACATCAAAGCCGCCCCGGCCGAAGCCGGCGCCCCCGGCGACGCTAATCGCGGGGCCGCCCCCGCCGCCCGCGGCGCAACAACCCGAACCGGTGGCGATTCCCGTCCCGCCGCCGCCCGCGCCGCCGGTGCGGCTGCGCATTAAGGCCGTTGGCGATATCTTGCCGGGCACGGATTTTCCGACCCCGCGACTGTTCGCGGCGCAGGAGGCGGCGGTATTGGAGACCATTCAGGGGCTGACCCGGGACGCGGATCTGGTATTCGGCAATCTCGAAACCACCCTGACCCGGCACCCTCGCCCGCGCAAGGGCCGGCACTCGCCGCATCTGTTTTCCTTTCGCACCCCGCCGCGCTATGCGGCCTGGCTGAAACAGGCCGGTTTTGACCTGCTCGGCGTGGCCAATAACCATACGCTGGATTTCGGCCCCAAGGGCTTTGCCGACACCCTGGCGCACCTGTCGGCGGCCGGGATTCAGGCGGTGGGCCAACCGGGCGAGATCACCTATACCCGGGTCAGGGGGCGCACGATCGCCTTTTTGGGGTTTAGCTATTCCAGCGGATCGAATTCGATGCGTAACCTGGAGGCGGCCCGGGCCTTGGTGCGAGAGGCGGAAGCCGCGGCGGATTGGGTGGCGGTGTCCTTGCATGCCGGGGCCGAGGGGGCCGGGGCCCAGCACCTGCGAACGGGCCAGGAGTATTATCTGGGCGAGGCCCGGGGCGACCCGGTGGGGTTTTCTCGCGCCTTAATCGACCAAGGCGCGGACTTGATCCTGGGCCACGGCCCCCATGTGCCGCGGGCCATGGAGCTGTATCGGGGGCGGCTGATCGCTTACTCCTTGGGCAATTTCATCGGTTACGGCGGGCTCTCGGCCCGCGGGCCGAACGGCGTTTCGTTGGTGCTGGAGGCGGACTTGGGGGAGAACGGGGCCTTCTTGGCCGGACGCATTATCCCCATTCGTTTGACTTCGCTGGGGCTGCCCTACCCCGATCCGCAGCACCAAAGCGTGCGCGCCATTCGCCGCCTGACCTTCGCCGACATCGCCGCGCCTGGGCTTTTGATCGAATCCGGCGGCCGGATCGATGCAATGCAATCGTTGGCGGAGGCCGAACCGGCGGTTGCGACTGCCGACGAGGGGTGATGGCGCCGCGTCATGGCGGGCGCAGAGCGCCGGCGGACTAACAGCGCCTTTTCGGAACGCAGAGGGTACCGAGGACCGCAGCGAGCGCGGAGGGGGTTTTTTGCTTGCTTGCGCCTGCCCGGCGCTCCAACGCCGCCTAGCCGCGTGGAGTGCAGCCCTCGGGCTGTGCGGGTTTCCGGTTACGCGCCCGGGCCAAGGCGGGTACGCTTCGAGCCCGCAGTCATACAGCCAGCGAACAAGTGGACACCCATCATGCTCTACATGTCCCGAAGTGGTTTCCTGTAACGAATACGTATGACTGTCACCCCCTTCCCCGTGTGATCGGCCCTACCGTCTCGGAGTAATATGCGGTGATCCGACCCCCCAAAGGTCTTCAGTTGCTTCCCCCTTTGTAGGGGTTCGGCTCGCTTACCTGCCTCGGGCGTATCATTCATCTGTAGGCCCCAGCTCTGCCCTGTTCCCTGGTTTCCCATTCGTGCCAAATCTACTGTTTGCCATGGATAAACGCCGGTTCCGACCAGGAACCCAAAGGGTCTCCCGCGTTCAATACGCATCTCTT
>JAABTK010000133.1 GCA_011389885.1 Gammaproteobacteria bacterium
CACATCCCCCAGCCGCTCGTACACCGGGAGTTGTTCTTCGGTGCGAATCCGCAGCGCCTCATCCAGCTCGCCCCGGGCCTGCAAGATGTCGGCGATCCGGCCCTGGGTCACCGCCTTCTCGCGCACATCCCCCAGCCGTTCGTACACCGGGAGTTGTTCTTCGGTGCGAATCCGCAGCGCCTCATCCAGCTCGCCCCGACGATACAGGATGTCGGCGATATGCCCATGGATTAACGCGATCTGTTTGCCTCCTCCGGCCTGTCGAGCCCGCCCCAGTGCTTTACGAAACAGGGCCTCGGCCTGCTCCAGCCCGCCCAAGGCGGCCTGCAAGCGCCCCATCTCTTCCAGCAGGTCCGCCTGTTCCGCCGCCTCCAGTTGTGTTCTGTTGTCGCTGAGATACCGGTCGAGCCGGTGAAAGCGTTTGCGCTTCTCGGCGACCGTTAGATTAAACAGCTCTCCAAATCCGGTGGCGGGTCCGGGGGCGACGATCTCCCGGGGCGTGACCTCCTGGGTGAAGTCGAGGGTGGCGGTGCGCCAGGCCCAGAGGTCGGGGGTCTCCAGGGCGAACCGCTTTACCAGCGGCTCGGTGACCCACAGGATGAGCGCCTGGGGCAGCAGCGCGGCGATGGCCTCGCGGTGGGTGTTGAGGGCGTGCAGGCGTTCCCGACCCGCCTCGCCGGTCAGCCACTGTTCCAGGCCGGTGAGCTGGACCAGGTCGCGGTCGGCGGCCTGTCGGCGGCAGGCCTCTTCCAGCTCGCCCAGGTCTCGATATGCGCGCACGTCGATTCGCAGCGGCGGCCTGGCGGCGCCGCTCTCCAGCGCGTCGATGATGCGGTCGCGATAGCCCGGATCGTTGAAGATGGCCAGGATCAGATTGAAGCCGTCGGGCTTGGCCAGGGCGCGGTAGAGGCGGGAGGTCTCCCGGTCGTGTTCGGGGCGGGCGCTGAAGGAGAGCAGCGCCTCGTTCACCCTGGGGTTAGCTGGTTTGGGCATCTTTTGCCCTGCGGTAGCCGTCCAGGGTGCGGACGACGGGGTGGCTGCGGCGCCAAAAGGCGTTGTATTCCAGCAGCGCCAGGTTGTAGAGCAGGGGCCAGACGCCATCCTCGTTTTGCGCCCCGTCGCCCTGCTGGTCCACCCGCGCCAGCAGGGCGTAGTCGTCGGGCTTGAGGAAGCGTTTGTAGTCGGTGGCCAGGGACTTCACCGCCGCCTCGGCGGCGGCCGGGTCGATGCGCTCCTCTTCGGCGCTTTGGTAGGCGTAGTCCACCAGCCGCAGCAGCTCCCGGGGGTTGCCGCCCGAGTGCCCCACCAGCCGATCCAGGGTCGCGTCGCCGCTGAACATGCGCTCATCGACGCGCCGCCGGATCATCTCGCGCATGGTCTCCCAGGCTTGGGGATTCTTCTCTCCGTCCGCCTCGCGGATCTTGATCATGGGCAGGATGAAGTGCTCGAAGTGCTGTTGGGTCTGGTTCTCTAGGTGCAGCAGGTGAATGGGGGCGCAGTAGAGGAAGCGGGAGGGGATCTGCTGGAGTTGGTGTACGTCCTCGATGAAGAAGCGGCGACTGTCATCGCCGGTGAGGCGGTCGGTGCCGTCGACGATGAACAGCAGGTGGCCGCTCCAGCCCTGGCGCTTCAGCTCACTCTCGGCGGCGAGGATCAGCCTCTCGAAGGCCGCCGCGAACTGGCTGAAGGTGTTCTTGATCAGAAACCGCAGTTCCTCTTTATATGTTGAGTTGATGCGCAGGGAGTTGGTGAGCTGGGCGAACAGCTCGCCGATAAAGGGCAGCCCTGCGCCGGCCTTGGCCCCGGTTCGAATCTCGCTCGCCAGGGCCTTGGTCTTTTCGTTGTGTTCGATGCGCTGCGCGAACCAGTCTTGCAGGCCGTGGAGAAAGCTTTCATTGATCTCGATCCGCTCTCTCTGCAACGCCGTCACCAACTCCCTGGCCAGGGCCATCAGCACATCGGGAAAGCCCAGGTTGTTGGGATCGAGATCCGTGGCCGCATCCAGGGCCACTACGAAGAAGCGTTCCGGGCCGTGGAGTCTTTGCGCCAGCCGGTTCAGCTCGGTGCTCTTGCCGCACCCGCGATGGCCGCAGAAGATGCCGTAGAAGGTCTCCGGGGCCTTGCGCAGGCGGTAGTTGTTGTCCACCCCCAGGTTGCGCAGCAGTTTTTGAAAGGAGAAGTGGCCGCGCGCCTCTTCGGTGTCCACCCGCAGGGGGCTGTCCGGCGGCAACGCCTGGTCATGGCGGGTCACGCTGGGGATGTCCCAAAAATCGACGACGGGGGTTTTCATCATTAACGGGTCTCTGTTATGGCCACCGAATCTCTAATCCTGGATGCCTTTGCGCGCAAAAACGATATGTATGGTATTCATGACTCGTTCACAGTGGCATACGGTTAACAACCTGGAAGGCGAAATCAATCCCATGCACCAAACCGTTCATACAGACAGCCCAAAGTGGCGCTCAAAAAGTAGTGTAACCAACTGATCAGCATGTTGAATCGTCGAATATTGGACAGTTGTCCAGGCGAGAAACGCGCCAAGTCCTTGGTTTATGGCCTAGCAAAGGTCGCACGGGACCATCTGCCCGCAAGGAGCGTCGAAAAATATCGCGCGATTTGGCGCAGCTTTGGGAGGTCTGTCATAGCTACATCGTAGGCACATTGTAGTGTGGCGGCAAGGGCCGTATCCGTAAAGGGACGCGTGGTGCAACCGAGACGCTTTCGCGTCTCCTGCGCGGGGAGGCCGATGCCGGGGATCCGCATGCACGTTTGCGACGCAGAGCGCCGCGGCAGGCGCTCCCACGCGGGGCGTGGGAACGAGGGTAATCGACGGCCGCCCCGGTTGGGCGGCCTTTAGAGTGGCAGGCTCGGGTCACTCGCGCCCTGTGTGCCCGCTGCCTTCTTCGCCGTCGCCTGCCATCCCGCCTTGCATGTCATGCTCCATCTCCACCGCCTCCATGGCGGTGATGCGGTAGACGTCGTCACGCCCAAGCTTGAGGTTGAAGTGGACGTGGTCGCCGGGGCTGAGGCTTTCGAGGTCCACCCGGCTGGTCACCGGCAGGTCCATGGTCATCTGCGGCCAGTTGATGGCGGGGATGGGGTCGTGGGTGAGGTTCACGGTGCGGCCTTCCGCATCGATCTTGTGCAGTTGACCCATGCCCATGGCCTGGTTGGCGGCGGGCTGCATTGCGCCGTGGTCGTGGCCGTCGTGGTCGTCGTGTTCCATGGCCGAAAGGGGCGCGCCGACGAGCAGCGCGGCGAAGGCGAAGGGGATGATTTTCAGGGTCTTTTTCATGGTCGTTTCCTCATTGGTTTGGTATTCGCCACCAAGACACGGAGCCACAGAGAAATGCCTTGCGATCGCTCTGTGTCCCCTGCGCCTCCGTGGCAATAGAACGGATCAGGTCGCATCCGTTTTGGTTTCGGCAGGCGCGTGCTTGGGTAGCCGGCGCGCCTCCCAAATCAGGTAAATCACCGGGATCACGATCAGCGTCATTACGGTGGTGCTGAGCATGCCGCCCACCATCGGCAGGGCGATGCGGCGCATCACGTCCGAGCCCGGGCCTTCGGTGAAGAAGATGGGCATCAGGCCGGCGATGATGGTGATGACCGTCATCAGCTTGGGCCGCACACGCAGGGCGGCACCGGCCATGATGCCCGCGAACAGGCCGTGGCGGTCCAAGGGCGGGCGCTGGCGCATCTGCTGATCGATGTAGAGCAGCATCACCACCGCCGTTTCCACGGCGATGCCACCCAGGGCGATGAAGCCTACGGCGACGGCGACGGAGAGGTTGTAGCCGGCCAGGTAGACCGCCCACAGGCCGCCAATCAAGCCAAACGGCAGGGCCAGCATCACCATCACCGTGCGGTCGAGGCGGCCGAAGTGGAGCATCAGCAGCACCAGGATGATCGCGGCGGCGGCGGGGATGGCGATCTTGAGGCGGGCGCGGGCCTCCAGCATCTGTTCGTACTGGCCGGACCAGGCGATGGCGTAGCCGGGGGGCAGCGGCACTTGTTCGGCCACCAGCCGGCGCGCCTCCTCCACATAGCCGCCGATGTCGCGGCCCTCGATATCCACGAAGACCCAGCCGGTGAGGCGGGCGTCTTCGGACTTGATCATCGGCGGTCCCTCGGCGAATTCGATGGTGGCGAGTTCGCCGAGGGGGATGTGAGAGCCGCCGGGGGCGGGGACCAGGATCTCGCCCAGGTCCTGGATCGACTCGCGGAAGGGGCGGTCGTAGCGCAGCATGATGTTGTAGCGCTCCCGCCCCTGCACGCTCTCCGCCACCTTCATGCCGCCGAGGGCGGTTTGGATGATGGACTGAAACACGCCCAGGTCGATGTTGCGCCGCGCCAGCTCCTGGCGGTTGGGGGTGATCTCCAGGTACTTGCCGCCGCTGACCCGGTCGGCGAAGGCGCTGCGGGTGCCCTCGACACCCTTGACCGCCGCCTCCACGTCGAGGGCGATGCGGCCGATCTCCTCCAGGTCCGGGCCGGAGATCTTGATGCCCACCGGGGTTCGGATCCCCGTCGAGATCATGTCCATGCGGATCTTGATCGGATAGCCCCAGGAGTTGACCAGCCCCGGCAGCTTGACTCGTTGGTCCAGCTCGTCGATCAGGTCGTCGATGGTCAGGCCGGGTCGCCACTCTTCCTTGGGCTTGAGGCGAACCCAGCTCTCGATCATGGAGATGGGGGCGGGATCGGTGGCGGTGTCGGCCCGCCCCGCCTTGCCGAACACCTGCTCCACCTCGGGGATGGTGCGGATCAGGCGATTGGTCTGGGCCAG
>JAABTK010000134.1 GCA_011389885.1 Gammaproteobacteria bacterium
AGTAGCAAGTGCGCCATCTCATGGGCCAGTGTTGCCCGCTTGCCGTAGCGATGAGCGGCCCGCGAATTCGGGGCCTCGTTCACCAGAATGACGGGGCCATGCCCTTTACCCCAGGCCGTGATGGCCTCCACGGGGCTCTGTGGGATATGCACGGGCTTGATGCGCACAGCCCACCGGAACAGCAATTCTTCAGGCTCCACAGGGGTCTCCGCAGCCAGGCCCAGTTCCTCACGCAACAGTTGCGCGGCCCTATAGCCCTGCTCATGGGGCTTTCCCCGTTCTTCAAAGCGCTCTCGGATCGCGGACTCAATGCGGTCGAGTTCCGGAGTCGCAGTCAGCGGGGAATGCATGATCTCCCTCAGAAGACGACCCTGTTCCTCCAGCCCGACGACCTCATCAAACGCCATTCTGGCCACGGCGCGCAGTTCGGGCCACTGCCACTCCTCGGATGGGATGCCCACGCCCTCGAATCGCTCCACAGCCCCGGCATCCAGCCCCGATGTGAGTTGCCATGCCTGCTCATCGACGCGCTGCTGACGGCTGTTCCACAGCGCCATGGCGTGCCGCGCCTGTGGTTCGACGCGATCCGCACAGGCCGCCGCAAGGGCCTCGCCAACGGCTTCCAGCGTCGTCTCCACCTCATCCCGCGGGCGGACAACGTCCTGGTTCGTGGCCGCAGACGATAGGTGCGCCGTGGCGCCCTGCCGCAGCAGAATCAGCACGGGCAGAAACAGGCCTTTCGGGGCTGCGGCCAAGTCGTGGCGGGCGAGAACACGGTGAACCCGCCCCTCTTCGTCTTCCACCTGGTCATCGGCGATTTCCGCCCAGCGCCGTTCGGCTTCACCCAGCAGTTCCGAGGGAAACACAGGCCGAACCGGCAGCGGATAATCCTTTTCGAGAACCAGCCAGGGCCACCAACGGCCGAGGAATTCCAGCAGATCCACCCATGTCCACCGCAAGGATGAACCCCGACCGTCCGGACCACGCCCTTCGCCCACCCAGACGGGTTCGCCCGCAAGGAAAACCCGACAGGCCCCTTGCGCCAGGCCGGTCGAATCGGTCGAATCCAGCGCGAGTTCGAATTGGAGACCCTTCTCGTTACCAAGGTTCATCGGTTCCGTCCCCCGTACTGTTTCAACCAAATCACTCATGAAGAGCCCTTGCTCAACAATGCCCCGACGATCCGCTCGACGCCTTGGCCATCGACCAATTCCCGCCCCGCCTCCGCCATCCGCCTTAACCGCTCGGGTTCTGCAACCAGGACGGAAAGCGCCGCCTGCAAACGCTCAACCGTCACTTGGTCGTGATGCCCGGCATAGGCGATCAGCCCCTGGGCGGCCAGCGCCCGACAAGCCGGGCGCTGATTTTCGGCGATGCTCACCACCAGACTCGGCAGGCCCAGGAAACAGCGTTCCCAGGTGGTCGCGCCCCCGGCGCCTATGGCGAGGTCGGCGGCGGCCATCAGGTCGGCCAGGTGCGGACGCGGGGCGTGCAGGATGAGGCCGGGCCGGGTCGCGGCCTGTTTTGCCAGCGCCTCGCGGTGGGGGTTATTGGGGCCGACCACGACATCGATTGTGACATTGGCGAAGGCCGGGTGGCGCAGGGCCTCTAGCGCGCGCCCGCTGAGGTTATCCGGGTCGGTGCCGCCGAAGAAGACCAGCAGCCGGTCGATGCGGCCGCTGTGGGCAGTGCCTTCACTGCGGTTTTGCCCGTATTCCGGACCCAGCAGGGCGTAGCGCGGACCGAGCAAGCGCGTGGCCTCGGCGGGCAGCCGCGCGGCGTAGCGCGCCTCGGCGTTCGGGTTGTAGTTTTGATCGAGCAGGGCGTCGCAATGGTGGTCGCGATTGGCTAGGTCGTCAATGGCGAAGAGGCGGCCGACATGGGGTCTCAGGCGCCGTTCCCAGTCGGCGTCCAGGCCGTAGTGATCGACTACCAGCCAGTCCGGGCGGCCTTCCAGGGCGGCGATGGTCTCGTCGGCATCCCGGGCCTGGGGGACGCCAAGCCAGCGGGCATAGTCCTCGCCGGCGGATTCGGTCTTTGAGGTCTCGGCCGGCGGTAAGGCGGTCACCGCAAAGCCCTCTTCGCGCAGTGCATAGATGCCGTGGCCCGGGTGGGCGCGGCAGATGAATCGCACCGTTGCGCCCTGTTGTCGCAGCGCCCGCCCGAGGGTGCGACAGCGCACCAGGTGGCCGGTGCCGATGGCCGCGGAGGCATCGACGCGGATGGCGATGTTCATCGCCGGCCCTTGGCGTTTTTGCGCTTCGCGTGTTTCAGCTCAAAGGACCCGGGTTAGCTCCGCACAGGCTTCCCGCAAACTGCGGGGCGGCGTTGGCGGCTCAACATCATTACACACATCGGCCATCCGCTTGCCGCGGTTCATGGGCTTGTCTGACCGATACCGGGGTTTGTAATCGATATCCTCATCCTCGAATACCCCGTCGAGCCAGGCGAACCAACTTTCCAGATTGCGACAGGGTACGATAATGGCGGCTTGGTCATCGGGCCGTCGCGATTCCCGGGCCTCCAGCTGCGCGCGCCGGTCAGCGGGCGATCCGCCGTCACCATCGGTCATGACCACCAAAAAGCGGTTCTTGCCGCCATAGGCGCGCAGGGCTCGTAGCTCTGCGGCAAACCGTTCGCGTACTTGCTGCTCCCCTGAGCCGCGGCCGGCATTGAGGGTCTGCGCCCGCGTAAATTCCGTTCTGTGCCGACCGCAGCGCTGCTGCAAATAGCCGCGCGCAAAGTCGTAGTCACGCTTGCCCTCGGCAAGGATAATGAACTGCAACCGGTTAGCCCGCGCCATGGATCCATCCCCGCTCGATCAGCTCATCCATCGCTAGTTGGCGCTGTCCTGTGTTGACTCCAATGGGACGCACTCGCGTGGGACCGGAACCGCCGGGGCGTTCGAGCCAAAGCCCCTGTTCCGCCGCCAGAAAGTTGAGCAACCGCGGGTGATGGGAGATCAGTAACACCTGACATTCCTCGTCCTCCACCACCTCGGACAATTGGTCCAGCCACGGCTGGATCTCGGGCAGCGCGAGGAAATTTTCCGGCTCGTCGATGCACAATACGGCCCCCTCGCCCCCGGGCAAAGCGCGCAGGACGGTGTACAGCCCAATGAGCGCCTTTTGGCCCTCGGAGAGGACGCCGAAACGCAGCGAGACTTGATCCCCGGCCTCGGCCTCGAAGTCCGCGAATAGCAGCTTGCCATCGCCGGCCTCGCGGAAACGCAGCCCGAGCAACCCCGGCAACCGGGCGCGCAGATCTTCGGTCAAACGGTGCAACCGCTCCGGCATGGCCAGGGACAGGTGGCGATACCAGTCGGCGAAGTTGCCCAGCCGAGTATCCGGGCGCGACGCCTCGGCGCGGCTCTCATCCGACATCGCGCCGGGCTGAATGCGGATAAAGTGCAGCCGGTTCAACTGCTCTTTGAAGGCGGACAAGCGCCTGTTGTCCGGGCTACGCATCAAAAAGCCCACGCCGGACAGACTCCAGTCCATCGGGAAGGCGGGGCCGGCGGAATGGTTGTCGCGATAGAGCTGGGCCTCGCCGCGCTCGGCGGCAAACAGCGGCATGCCGTTGTGGTGCAGCCACTCCCGGCCCACTCGCGGCAAGCCGCGCTGGCGATCGACCTCGATTTCCAACCCATAGGTGTACAGACCGCCCGAGGCGTCCTCCATGTCGAGTTCGAACCGCATTTCCGCCTCAGTGCCGGCGAGCCCCGCCGAGCGCTCCGCCATAGGGAAGGTGTAGTGGATGCGCGCACTCTCGCAAATGAGCTGGCGCAACCGGTCGAGGACCTCCATAAGGGCGGTCTTGCCGGCGCCATTGGGACCCATTAGCAAGCGCATGCCGTCGAACCTGACCTCAAAATTGACGAAGGTGCGAAAATTATGGATATAGAGGCGGGTCAGCATCTTGTTCCTAAGCTTTGCGCATTCGGCGCGCGGTCATGACTGGATATGGCGTGCCAGCATGAAGGCCTCGGCGGCGTCGCAGCCCACGGTGGCGCCACGCCAGCGGGCCAAGTGCTCAACGCCCGCGCGAGAGCGCGGATGGGGCCAGTCGCGCATCTCGGCGGCGTAGGCGTCCAACGCGGCCAGCTTGCGCGGCAGGGTGGTGCTGATATCGACAAACCAATCCGGCGCGAAGGGCGCGCCCGAGCCGGGGGGCTGCCATTCGGTGCTGGAGGCGACCTCGAAGCAGAGGATGGTGCGCACCGAATGGCCGGGCTGGGGACGGCAGGCCGTCATCACCGCCTGATGCACGCGGCGGTGGTCGATATTCAGATCGCCGGCATGGTGGGTCATCAGGGTATCCGGCCGATAGGCCTCGATGAGGGCCTCGACGCGCTGGGTGATTTGCAGCAACGGCACGCTATCGAGCTGATTGTCGGGCAGATCGTCGAACGCCACCGACTTGGCCCCGAGGGTCTTGGCCGCCGACTCCGCGGCCTCCCGGCGGCGGGCCAGCGCCTCGCGGGCGACTGCCGACTCCGGGTTGCGGGCGCCGATTGGGAATGCGGTCTTGACCGCGCCGCGGTCTGGTTCGGTGTGGGAACGGCTTGCGTCCGCGGTCCTCGGCGTTGCCGCGAAGCCCGGCAATCGCGGCTGCAAGCCGCTCCCACGGGGCGGCTTCACGCCCTAGCTGTAGGCTTGGAGTACACGCCTTGGCGTGTGCGGGCTGGGTCGCACAGCCCGCGGGCTGTACTCCAATGGGTGCTGTGCTTTGCCTCGTTCCCAGGCGCCG
>JAABTK010000135.1 GCA_011389885.1 Gammaproteobacteria bacterium
GGAGATCACAGAGGCCGAGCTGCGGACCCTGGCCCCGGCGCTGCACGACCGCATGACCGAGGCCTTGTTCACCGACCTCGAAGAGGCGGAGGCCCTGTTCAGCCACGCCGAGCCCAGGCCCTTCACCCGCGTGGATGTGCTGGCCGGCGGCGAGGCGGCGCTGAGGCAGGCCAACGGCGAGCTGGGGCTGGCCCTGTCGGACGACGAAATCGAGTACCTGGCGGAGAGCTTCACGGCCCTGGGGCGCAACCCCACCGACGTAGAACTGATGATGTTCGCCCAGGCCAACTCCGAGCACTGCAGGCACAAAATCTTCAACGCCGACTGGATCATCGACGGCGAGCGCCGGCCGCGCTCCCTGTTTCAGATGATCCGCAACACCAAGGAACAAGCCCCCGACGGCATCCTCTCGGCCTACAGCGACAACGCGGCGGTGATCGCGGGCCACCTGGGCAAGCGCTTCGTGCCGACCCCGGCCACCCACGCCTACGGCTATCAGGAAGAGCCCATCCATATCCTGATGAAGGTGGAAACGCATAACCACCCCACCGCCATCTCCCCCAGCCCAGGCGCTGCCACCGGCGCCGGCGGCGAGATCCGCGACGAGGGGGCCACCGGCCGCGGCTCCAAGCCCAAGGCGGGGCTCACCGGCTTCTCCGTCTCCAACCTGCGCATCCCCGGCCTGGAGCAGCCCTGGGAGACGGACCACGGCAAGCCCGGGCGCATCAGCTCCGCGCTGGACATTATGCTCGAAGGCCCCATCGGCGGGGCCTCCTTCAACAACGAATTCGGCCGCCCCAACCTGTGCGGCTATTTCCGCACCTACGAGGAGGAGGTCCCGGGCCCCGACGGCGCGGAGCTGCGCGGCTACCACAAGCCCATCATGCTGGCCGGCGGCCTAGGCAATATCCGCGAGCAGCACATCGAAAAGAACACCTTTCCCGCCGGCACGCCGCTGATCGTGCTCGGCGGCCCGGCCATGCTGATCGGCCTGGGCGGCGGCGCGGCCTCGTCGATGGCCAGCGGGGCCTCGGCGGAGGACCTGGACTTCGCCTCGGTGCAGCGCTCCAACCCGGAGATGCAGCGCCGCTGCCAGGAGGTGATCGACCGCTGCTGGATCCGCGGCGCCGAGAACCCCATCCTCTTTATCCACGACGTGGGCGCCGGCGGCCTCTCCAACGCCCTGCCCGAGCTGGTGCATGACGCTGGCCGCGGCGGCCGCTTCGAGCTGCGCGCGGCGCCCAACGACGAGCCCGGCATGTCGCCCATGGAGATTTGGTGCAACGAGTCCCAGGAGCGCTATGTGATGGCGGTGGCCGCCGAGCGGCTGGAAGAGTTCAAGGCCATCTGCGAGCGCGAACGCTGCCCCTATGCGGTGGTGGGCGAGGCCATGGACGAGCAGCACCTGCTGCTGGGCGACGCCCACTTCGAGAACAACCCCATCGACATGCCCATGCCGCTGCTGTTCGGCAAGCCCCCGCGCATGCTGCGGGACGTAAAGCACCGGCCCTTTCACAAGCCCGAATTCGAGACCAAAGACCTCGACCTCAACGAGGCCGCGCTGCGGGTGCTGCGCCTGCCCGCGGTGGCCAATAAGACCTTCCTGATTAGCATCGGCGACCGCTCCATCACCGGTCAGGTGGCGCGGGACCAAATGGCGGGTCCCTGGCAGGTCCCGGTGGCGGACTGCGCCATCACCCTGTCCGATTACTCGGGCTTTCAGGGCGAGGCCATGGCCATGGGCGAGCGCACCCCGGTGGCGCTGATCGACGCCCCCGCCTCCGGCCGCCTAGCGGTGGGCGAGGCCATCACCAACCTGGCCGCCGCACCCATCGAAAAGATCGGCGCCATCAAGCTCTCCGCCAACTGGATGGCCCCCGCCGGACACCCGGGCGAGGACGCCCGGCTCTACGAAACGGTGAAGGCGGTGGGCATGGCGCTGTGCCCGGCCCTGGGCATCGCCATCCCGGTGGGCAAGGACTCCATGTCCATGAAGACGGTCTGGAGCGACGCGGACGGCGACAAGGCGGTGACCGCGCCCCTGTCGCTGATTATTACCGCCTTCGCCCCGGTCACCGACGTGCGGCGGGCAGTGACGCCCCAACTGCGCACCGACCAGGGCGACACCGACCTCGTTCTGATCGACCTCGGCAAGGGCGCCAACCGCCTCGGGGCCTCGGCCCTGGCCCAGGTCTACAAACAGCTCGGCCATCACGGGCCGGATCTGGACGACCCGGCGGCGCTGAAGGCGATGTTCGAGGCGGTGCAGGAGCTGATCCGCGAAGATCTGCTATTGGCCTACCACGACCGCTCCGACGGCGGCCTCTTCGCCACCCTCTGTGAAATGGCCTTCGCCGGCCGCTGCGGCCTGACCATCGACCTGGAGCCCCTGGCCGAGGACGACCTGGCGGTGCTGTTCAGCGAGGAACTGGGGGCGGTGATCCAGGTGCGCCACCACGACACCGACGACGCCCTGAAGATCCTGCACGACGCCGGCCTGGGCAAATACAGCCATGTCATCGGCAGTTGCCGCGACGACGACCTGATCGAGATCGTGCGCGGCCTGGACGAACTGCTCTCCCGGCCCCGCGCCGCGCTGCAACAGGCCTGGTCCGAGACCACCCGCGAGATGCAGGCCCTGCGTGACAACCCCGACTGCGCCCGCGAGGAGTTCGAGCGCATCACAGCCAGAGACCCCGGCATCCGGCCGGTGCTCGCCTTCGAGCCCGACGACGACATTGCGGCCCCCTATATAAGGAAGGGCGCCCGCCCGCCCATGGCCATCCTGCGCGAACAGGGGGTCAACGGCCAGGTGGAGATGGCCCACGCCTTCCACCGCGCCGGCTTCGAGGCGGTGGACGTGCATATGTCCGACATCCTCGCCGGCCGCGTCACCCTCGGCCGCTTCAAGGGCCTGGCGGCCTGCGGCGGCTTCTCCTACGGCGATGTCCTGGGCGCCGGCGAGGGCTGGGCCAAGTCCATCCTGTTCAACGCCCAGGCCCGGGACCAGTTCCAGGCCTTCTTCGAGCGCGCCGACAGCTTCGCCCTCGGCGTCTGCAACGGCTGCCAAATGCTCTCCAACCTGCACCAACTAATCCCCGGCGCCGACCACTGGCCCCGCTTCGTGCGCAACCGCTCGGAGCAGTTCGAGGCCCGCTTCGTCAGCGTGGAGATCGCCGAAACCCCCTCCATCCTGCTCCAGGGCATAGCCGGCAGCCGCCTGCCCATCGCGGTGGCCCACGGCGAGGGCCGCGCCGAATTCCGCGACCCCGCCCAGCTCCAGGCCGCCCGCCCCTTCGTGGGCCTGCGCTATGTGGAAAACGACGGCGCCCTGGCCGAGCGCTACCCCGCCAACCCCAACGGCTCCCCCGAGGGCATCACCGGCCTCACCACCGAAGACGGCCGCGTCACCATTATGATGCCCCACCCCGAGCGCGTGGTGCGCAGCGTCACCAACTCCTGGTATCCAGAGGACTGGCCCGAAGACGGCCCCTGGCTGCGGCTGTTCCGCAATGCCCGGGTGTGGGTGGGATAGGAACCAAAAACACCGAGGACACGGAGAAGACGCGGAGGGCGCAGAGACCAAATGCACCTAATCCCTTCTCCCAGCGCAGGGCGGCGGAGAGGCCCGGAGTCCACGCTTTGGTTTGGCCGCGACCCGGCTAAGCGACCACGAGGATAGACTGACTTCAGGCGCCCTGCCGGGCTCAAGCCCAGGCCCCGTTCACCCGCGTTGCGGGGCTCCGCCTCGCAATGCGGACTTGCCGGCTCGACCGGCCGTAAGCCCTGGCAAATCGCCGCTCGATTGCGAAACCAGACCCCATCAACTACGCTTGAATCCGTAGTGCGTCCGATTTTGGGCGGGGCGATAATCAAGCCCGTTCTCAAGCGCCTTGAGTCGAGCCTTGAACTGCACGCGGGGCGTGCCGAAATCGAATGCGCGGTTCCCGATCACCCGCCGGAAACGGTGCGTTACGCCCCGCTGGAGGTTGCAGGCGTTATCTTCGTTCCCCTATTGTGAGTCGATTTCCGCTTTTACGGCTAACGATCAGGGAGTGGTCCGCCACTGCCACTCCGGAATATGAATCCACCCCAGGAGTGGCAGTCCTCCAAGGACTGCCACTCCTCGGTGTATCCACAGTACAGCCCAGCCTCCATTCCCCCTCGTTGCGGGGCTCCGCCTCGCAATGCGGTCCTGCCGGCTCTGCCGGCCGTAAGCCCCGGCGAACCCAACGACAGCTTGGGCCGTGACCGGACTACCTCGCCGCCTCCATCGCCACCCTTGCCGCCAGAGCCGATAAAAAGCCCCGCAGCCCGGTCATCTCCGACATCTCGCCAAAGGCCCCCGTATCGATGGCGTCTCGCGGCGAGGTCAACACCGATGCCGCGCTGTCTGGCACAGCGGGTCATGCCGCTCCAGATACGAGGTTCCCTTAGACAATACGGCCTTGGTTATCGATCCGGCCACGACCATAGACAGTAGTCAGCTATTGTACAGAAAAAGTAGAGACCCCCAGCCCTTGATGTAGAATCAAGGTGCAAACTCGCTAGATAACCAAACTGGAGGTATCAGATGAA
>JAABTK010000136.1 GCA_011389885.1 Gammaproteobacteria bacterium
CTTTGCAGCTTTTGCAGGCGGTTGCGCACGGTGGAGAGGCAGGCGGCGGGGCTGGAGAAGATGGCCTTCTCCAGGGTGGTGCGGAACAGCTGGCCCAGGCCCTGGCCTCTGCCGTCGAGGTTGTGGAAGCTGACCTGCATGAGCTGGTCGTAGGCGGCCTCTTCTGGGGTGCTGGCCTCGATTCGGGCGACTTCGATAATCCGCTCGGGGAAGTTGCCGGTGAGCTGGTGGCGCACGTCCTTCTTGAAGCGGCGGATCACCAGCCCCTTGTCGCGAAAATCCTCCTGGGCGTAGTCGCTGGGGTTGGCGATGGCGGTGGGATCGAGCATGTTGACCAGGCTGGCGAAGCTCTCGGCCTTGCCGTCGTGGGGGGTGGCGGAGAGCATGATGAGGGTGTCGGAGCGGGTGGCGAGGAGCTTGGCCAGTTTGGCGCGCTGGGAGCGACCGCCGCGCTCGGCGACGTTGTGGGCCTCGTCGATGATGATGATGTCCCAGTAGGCCTGCTCCAGGTGGTGGCGGTATTCGATGTCCTGCTTGAGGGTGTCGATGGAGATGATGGAGCGATCGAAGTAGTGAAACGGGTTGTGGTTGGCGGGGATGCGATTGCGCACCCGTTGCAGACCCACCGAGTCGAGACGCACCAGCGGGATGGTAAACCGACTCCAGAACTCCTGCTGGAATTGGGTGAGCATGGATTTGACCGCCAGCACCAGAATGCGCTTGCCCAGGCCCCGGGCGATGAGTTCACTGGCGAGGATGCCCGCTTCCAGGGTCTTGCCCAGCCCCACGGCATCGGCGATGAGGATGCGCTGGCGCGGCTGGCGCAGCGCCTGAACGGCGGGTTCGAGCTGGAAGTCGAGGGCATCGAGGGCGGCGCGGTGACCGAGGTGGATGCGCTCGTCCGAGGGGGCGGTCTTGCGCAGCAGCGAATCGATATAGAGCAGGCTGGCGCCGAAGTTGCCGGAGGTGTCGTCGGTCAGGGCGGTCTGCTTGGGGTCGAGGATCTAATTCTGTTCCAGCTTGGAGAGGAACAGGGCCTCACGACCCTGCACCAGCTCGGAAAGCCCCTCGCAGTTGAGCACATAGCCGCCATCGGAGCCGTAGTCCACGCGCTTGACGCGCCATTCGGCGTCGCGGATCTCGACCCGCATGCCGGGGGTGTAGTGGGCGGGGGGCTGGGGCATTGGTGCGGCCTCCTGTAAGCGCGTTTTCCTAACCGAAGTTTGGGTTCGGGGCTGGTTCGACCTAAAATTGTGCGGGTAAATAACCGCTTTTGCTAGTGTGCCTGCGCACAAATAGCGGAAACAACGGCTCTTGGGGGGCGTAGGGGGCGCGGAGGCTGGGGTTGGTTAAAAACTGGGGCGCTCATGGGCGGTTGGTTGCATGAAGGGTTCCCTACCCGGTGCGGGACGACGGGACCGCATCAGGGTCGAATCGCGCCCCAAGGCGCGTCCGGTTCCGCCTGTAGCGAAGTGGGTATTCGCGTCCATGCGCGGTTCAATGGCCGCTTCGCCTCGGTCCCGCACGGGTCCGGGTGATGCGCCCGTCCCTCGGCACGCCCCATTCCTGGCACGAGTTGATCGGCGCCGAAGGCCCTCTCGCGCCAAGACGCAAGGGGCGCAAAGAGAAAACCTTTGATTCTCTGCGCCCTCTGCGGTTGTCCGCGTGTCCTGCGTTCCGCGAGCGCCTGGGTTGTTTCGGGTACTTAGGCGCGGCTGTGCTGGGTCGATTTTGTGATGGATGCCGCATTTTGGCGTTGCCTGGTCGTTGAACGAGGAACGGCTGCTCGGCGCCGTTGGGTCTTTCGGCGTATCGTGTGGGTTTGGCCCTTTTATCAGGAGAAATTCAATGCTAGGCGCTATTGCAGGGGACATGATCGGCTCGGTCTATGAACATCACCCGCAGAAGAATAAGGATTTCCCGATGTGGTGCGAGAGTTCTCGCTTCACCGACGATACGGTGCTCACGGTGGCCACGGCCCATGCGCTGGTGACCGACAGCGACTATGCCAAGGCCTATCGGCGCTATGGGCGACAGTGGCCCCAGGCCGGCTACGGGCGGACCTTTCGCAACTGGTTGGCGCAGGCGGATGCGGCGTCTTATAACAGTTGGGGCAATGGTTCGGCCATGCGGGTCAGCCCGGTGGGCTGGTTTTTCGAGGACGAGGCGGATGTGCTGGCCGAGGCCGAGCGCAGCGCCGAGGTCACGCATGGCCACCCGGAGGGCATTAAGGGCGCCCAGGCGGTGGCGCTGGCGATCTTTTTGGCCCGCAAGGGGGCCAGCCGGGCGGCGATTCGGCAACGCCTGGAAGCGGAATTCGATTACGACCTGGGGCGCAGCCTCGGCGCCATTCGGCCCGACTATGGCTTCGACGTGTCCTGCCAGGGCTCGGCGCCCGAATCGGTAATCGCCTTTTTGGAGTCGGCGGATTACGAAGACGCGGTGCGCAATGCCATCTCCCTCGGCGGCGATGCGGACACCATGGCCTGCATTGCCGGCGCCATCGCCGAGGCCTTTTACGGCGGCGTGCCCGAGGCCATCCGCGGCGAGGCCATCCGCCGCCTGGCGCCGGAAATGCTGGAGCCGCTGGCGTTGTTCGAACAGCGGCTGGGAAGGGACCGGGGATGAGCGACTATCGGATCTTGTTGCATCGCCAAGCCGCCGACAAGGCCGCGGGCTATCGCCGCCAACTGGCTGCCGGAAGCGCCGAGCCCGGTCGCTATCTGGCCGAGCAATTGGCCGGGACCGCGCCAGCCGACCTCTCCGCCGAGGCTTTTTTGGAACACCTGTTGGCCACCAAACAGCCGCTGATCTTCGCCGAAAGCGCGGTGTCCGGCGACGGGTCGGACTGGAACCTGGCCGAACTCTCGGTGCTTGGCGATATCGCCATCGCCGTGCCGGTGCAGGTGTTCGACGACGGCCGCCACAGCCGGCCGCGAGTCCACCCCCAGCCCCTCCAAGCCACCCTGCTGTTCGTGCCCGGCGCCCTCTTGCGCAACGGCCGTCACTGCACCCCGGCGGACTGGCCCGAGGTGGTGCGCGATGGCGCGATCCACCCGCCGGGCTATCGCGCCCTCTACCAGCGGCGCCTGCTGCCGACGCTGGCCTACGCCAGCGCACAGGCCGAGGCGCGCGGGCGGCAGGCCCTGGTGACCCTGCCGGGGCTGGGCTGCGGCCAGTTCGCCGGACCCTTCCGCGGCCAGCTCGGCGTCCAGCTTGAGCACGCCCTGCAAGCCATCCTGCAACGCCACCACCAGCAACTACCCGGCCTGCGCGCCCTGTATTACGACCCCTTTCAGGAGTGCGCCAACCAGCGCCAGGAGATCGGCCACCTGTCCTTCCTCACCCGCCCCCTGACCCAGGGCAATGAGACCAAACCCCAACTCTGCCCGCCCACCGACTACGCCGAGGCCGGCGACGACTTCTCCAACTGCGACCTGTTCAGCATCGTGGCCTGGGACCATGTCTCCTGGCCCGGCAACGACTTTTTCAGCGGCGCCCGCGCCACCGACGACGGCGTAAAAGCCGCGGCCACCGACTCCATGGCCGCAATGACCGGCGTCCAAGGCCAATACGACCCCATCACCAACCGCTACCAACCGCCCGAGGCATACCAAGACTGGCAACAGGTAATCGAACACATAGCCCCCGTGCTCGAGGTGGCGGAGCGCCTGCAAATCACAGGGGCGGCAACCGACTAACACCCGCGCCCTGGGCCTGCCTACCGCCTGGAGTACAAAACTTTAGTTTTGCCGGCGGCCTGGAGTACAAAACTTTAGTTTTGCCGGCGGCCTGGAGTACAAAACTTTAGTTTTGCGGGCCGCGTGGCGTGCAATACTTCAGTTTTGCCAGCGGCCGGGCGGCCCTTGATTATTGCTATCGCAAAAGGCCTATGCCGACAGAGTAACGGTCCAACCCAGACGCATGGCGAGCATTTTCGTAGGGTGCGTTAGGCGCGCCAACCACGAAACCCGAATCCAACACCCGCATTACCGCACGCCGTAACGCACCATCCCCGGCTAAGCGCTAAGCGCTTTAATGAAAGTAACTATTGGGGTACCCAGGCGCGCAAGGCCCCAGCCAGCCAAGGGAGATCGTAACCGCCACATTCTCCAGATCAAAAAATACAGCGGCTTGCTCTTACAACATAG
>JAABTK010000137.1 GCA_011389885.1 Gammaproteobacteria bacterium
AATCGCGGCTGCAAGCCGCTCCCACGGGGCGGCAATCGCGGCTGCAAGCCGCTCCCACGGGGGGGGCAATCGCGGCTGCAAGCCGCTCCCACGGGGGCGGCAATCGCGGCTGCAAGCCGCTCCCACGGGGCGGCAATCGCGGCTGCAAGCCGCTCCCACGAGGCGGGCAGTCGCGGCTGCAAGCCGCTCCCACGAGGCGGCGATCGCGGCTGCAAGCCGCTCCCACGGGGGGGGGCAATCGCGGCTGCAAGCCGCTCCCGCGGGGGCGGCTTCACGTTCTAGCTGTGGCCTTGGAGTACAGGCCTTGGCGTGTGGGTGCTAGCTCGCACGGCCCGAGGGCTGTACTCCAACGGGTGGGTGGCTGTGCGTTTCTATGTTCGAACAACGGCATTAAAGAAAGCGCGATAGGTATCTTTGAATGGATTGGAGGTCGCCTAAATGCTGTTGCAGGACTTCATGCACAATGCCCCTATCCACATCCAGGTAGTCGTGAACCAAGATGTTGCGAAAACCTATCATCTTTATCCATAGCTCACACAGCTCATTGTCAAGCCCGTTTTTCTGCGCGAGGATCCTTGGGATATCCGAGCTTCGGTTGACCACGCCGAGTTCATTGTCGGCGATGATGTGGTTTCCCATATCATTTAGCGCTTCGATTGCCAACTGTAGAAAGCGTTCGGCACTGCCATAGCGCTCGGGATTCGCGGTGAACTCTTCAAGGCTGTACGCACGGGCATGGTCGAGTATCCCCAGGTATTCAGCCATTTTCTGCAGACGTTTGCGTAGCACCTCAGGGTTGACCATTCGAGAGTCTCTTTTTTAGGGCTTCACGCTGGACCTTTAGCAGTGGTTGAAGATCGAAATATTCCCTCACTACGCGGGAGTAGTAGCTGCCACGGTCGAATGGCGATCTGGCGTAGAGGAGTACATTGGGTGAGACCGCCTCGAAGCGGACGATGGGGTCGCATTGTCCAAGGTCCACCAAGTCCACATTCTCTAGTCCGGCCTTGGCCAAGGCCGCCAGGATATCCAACTTGGGTGGCTTTGTTTCCCCGCCCATCGGCACCAGCGCGAGGTCGATATCGCTGTGCTCGTTCGCGGCGCCCTTTGCGTAAGAGCCGAAGAGGAAGGCCGCCTCTACCTGGGGAAAAGCGCTGATGATCTGTTTGATTTCCTCCCGCGCCGCACCGCTCAAGCCGCCGCGTGTGTTCAGGGTTGCGTTCACAGGGTCACGATAGCCGTTGCGGAATGCGACCTTTTCGGGGGTGACGAACCACTCCATGACCGTTAGGCTTACTGTGCGTTGGATTTTGGCACGGACTGTAGGCTGCCGAAAGGAATCTGGCCAGCTGAGCGGCCGGACTAAAGTCCGGGCTCCGGGCGGTGCGCTGCCGGACTGAAGCCCGGGCTCCGGGCGATGCCTCGTTCCCATGCGCCGCCTGGGAATGCGGTCTTGACCGCGCCGCGGTTCGGCGCGGTACACGCCTTGGCGTGTGCGTAACGGGTCCAGCCGCTGCCCAAGGGATTTGGTTATGCTTACCAGGCCAGTGGGGCAAAGGACTCCGAGTTGACGATGGCGGCAGAGTCGCCGGTTGCGCGGATACTGAACAGCCCACGGTTGACGACCATTTCTTCAGCGCTGGCGTCGGCTGAGAGCCAGGCCATTCCGCCATATAGGGTGTTTTTTTGATAACGCGGCACCCAGGTTTTGAATTGATCGAGTTTATGGGTAAATCGATCCACGTCTTTAGGTTTTAGTGTGGTATTGACCTCTATGATGACTACCACTTCGCCGCTGTGAGCGATAATATCGAACTCTGCGCGACCGCCGTCAGGCAATTTCCTCTTCAGGCGCATGGTGGTGTCCTGAATGGCGATGCCTCGCTGATTGAGGATCGCGACTAAATCGCCTTCGACCAGGGACTCCATCAATTTGCCCCATTGGCTGGTGAATAGTGCTTCCAGTTTCCTGAGCTTGCGGTCGGTTTCTTTGAATTGGCGATCGGTATCCTGGAATTTTCGATCGGTCTCTTTGAATAGCGCCCAGACTTCTTCTGATGTCGTACTCATGTTGGGCTCTTTGTTTGCAGATTAAACCCGTAGAAGCTTCAGACGGTGCGGTGCTGTTCATTCACATCGCACGGTGGCCGATGGTTCGCGACCAACGGCGCGGGGCGGTGAAGGAAGCCGCTTTCAGGGAGTTAGCCTGGTCTGTAGCGCTGCCGGACTAAAGTCCGGGCTCCGGACTTTGCCTCGTTCCCAGGCGCCGCCTGGGAATGCGGTCTTGACCGCGCCGCGGTCTGGTTCGGGATGGGAACGGTTTGCGTCCGCGATCTTCGGCGTTGCCGCGAAGCCCGGCAATCGCGGCTGCAAGCCGCTCCCACGGGGGCGGTTATTTTAACCAGTCAAAGAGGTGGCGGTTGTCCCGAACCCAATGGATGAGCTGGCGTACACCCTGTTGGACATCTATGGCTGGTTGCCATTGGAGGTCTCGCTTGGCTTTTTCACCCAATCTGAGTGCTGGTATTTTGAGGTAAGCAAGCTTGGGCGATGTGGGCTCGGTGTTCATGACGACGCGCGTTCTCCATCTGTATCGAGTAGACTATGTACCCGCGCCCGAAATATAGGGTATCCAAAGTGTGCCTCTAAGCGTTCTCTAGGCGGAGCAACAGCCTGCAAACCGGAGAGGATAGCGGCAATGAATCCTGTCTCGTCCTCGGGATCGACCACCACTCCAAGCGCACCATTCCCCACCGCCTCGCGACTGCCGTCGCGGCTCGATGCCAACACAGGCACGCCGCAGGCCATCGCTTCCAGTAGGACGATACCAAATCCCTCGCCATGACCTGCCAGAACGAATAGGTCAGCGAGGCGAAAAAGGTCGGGGAGTTGATCATGCGGGACATATCCGAGAAATCGGACCGCATCAGCCACCCCCTGGCTGGCCGCGAGTTGCTCAAGGCGAGTGCGATCATCGCCATCGCCGGCTATCACGAATAGCAGATCGGGGCGAGCCTCCAGCAGCCTTGGCATCAATCGGATGATGCGATCCTGCCCTTTATACCGCTCACGCGCATTGAGGCGACCGACGCAGAGCACCACCGGATGCCCTTCGAGCCCTAGTCGCCGCGCGAGTTCTGTCGGATAGGGCCCAGGACGGAAGGTCTCGGCATCGTAGGTGTTTGGGATCAGCTTCACCCGCTCTGGCGGAACCGGGGCCCATTCCAGTAGCCGGCGGCTGGTGAAATGGCTGACCGAGAGTACCTGCGACACCCCCCGGAAGCCTAGTCGGTGAAGCCCCGATAACGGGCTCCAGGCGTCGATTCCATGGATTTGCAGCCACACGGGGATGCGTAGCAGGCGACCGATGAAAGCACAGGGCGGGAGGAGATTGAGATGACCGCAAAAGAGCAGATCCGGGCGCCACTGGATCGCCGATACGAGGGTCTGCCACGAAAAGCCTAGCTTTCCGCCCGGGGCGGTTCGCTGTGCCAAGCCTACTGGGGGAGTGACTGCATCGACCGGCAAGAGGCGTGTCAGCACCCTGACCTCGGCCCCGGGCGCCTCGGTGAGGGCGCGCAGAAAGTTACGGTTGTACTCCGCGATGCCCCCACGGCCACCGAAGGCCTCGGTGACCAGGGCAAGCACCCTATGGGGCGGTTTCTGCGGTTTCGGCACGCTACCGCCCTACCTTGCCTTTGATTTTTGGCTCAGTATTTTTGAATTTGCGGATTTTGCTTTGTTCAATCATTGAACGCCTCGGATTTTACTCGCTTATTTAGCCGACTGCAAAGGTTTTGCGAGGGTTGAGGGGGGGAGCGGGTTTTTTGGCCGCTGGTGGCGGTTGAGGCTTAGGCCGGGGCGGGTTTTGCCGCTGTCGGCTGGGGCCTCGGCCGCCGCGGGGGGTTATGGGATGTCGGTTTGGGTGTGTTGAAATCTTGCTTTCAG
>JAABTK010000138.1 GCA_011389885.1 Gammaproteobacteria bacterium
GCGGGAGCGGATTGCATCCGCGATAACCCCGCCTAAGCCGCGGGAGCGGATAGCATCCACGATAACCCCGCCTAAGCCGCGGGAGCGGATAGCATCCGCGATAACCCCGCCTAAGCCGCGGGAGCGGATAGCATCCGCGATAACCCCGCCTAAGCCGCGGGAGCGGATAGCATCCGCGATAACCCCGCCTAAGCCGTGGGAGCGGATTGCATCCGCGATAACCCCGCCTAAGCCGTGGGAGCGGATTGCATCCGCGATGACCCCGCCTAAGCCGTGGGAGCGGATTGCATCCGCGATGACCGCGCCTAAGCCGTGGGAGCGGATTGCATCCGCGATGACCGCGCCGGGGCGCAGGATGGGCACAGGCGCTACCCGGGCATTGGCTGTGGTCGCGATCTATCAGCGCCGCGCCCATCAGAGGCCCACCCTGATGGGCGCGACGCCGAAAGATTGGCGGACCTATGAGATTTTGCGGGAGCGCCTTGGGCCATCCTAAAGCCAACAATCGGGCCACTATTCGCGCGAATAATGGCCCGGTTTCGATTCCCATCGAGCCAGGAGAACGCATTGTCCGACTATCAATCCCCCGCTGTCTCCCGCGAACGCCTGCGGGAGGACTTTCTGCGCATCCGCCACCAGTCCGTGGCCGCGTGCCGCCCGCTGGCCATCGACGACTACCAGCTCCAATCCATGCCCGAGGCCAGCCCGCCCAAATGGCACCTGGGGCATGTCACCTGGTTCTTCGAGACCTTCCTGCTGCAACCCTTCGTCCGCGACTACCCGGCCTTTCACCCGCAGTTTCACTACCTGTTCAACTCCTACTACAACACCGTCGGCCCCATGCAGCCGCGGCCCGAGCGCGGGCTGCTCTCCCGCCCCACGGTGGAACAGGTCTACCAATACCGCGCCCATGTCGATGCCGCCATGGCGGCCCTGATCGAAGGCTGCGAAGAGGCCCAATGGCCCGCGCTGCGCGCCCGGGTCACCCTCGGCCTGAACCACGAACAGCAGCACCAGGAGCTGTTCTACATGGACCTCAAGCACCACTTTTCGCTCAACCCGCTACGCCCCGCCTATCGCGCAGACCTGCCGCAACCGCCGGCCGCGGAGGCCGCGCCCTTGGGCTGGATCGACGGCGCCGAAGGCCTGATCGAAATCGGCCGCGCCGGCGATGGTTTCGCCTACGACAACGAAGGCGCGCGCCACCCGACCTACCTCACCCCCTACCGCCTGGCCGACCGCCTGACGACCAACGGCGAATACCTGGAATTCATCCAGGACGGCGGCTACGACCAGGCGGACCTCTGGCTCGCGGACGGCTGGGCGCATATCCAGCGCAACGGCTGGCGGCATCCGCTGTACTGGATCGAACAGGGCGAGCAGTGGCAGGAATTCACTCTCGGCGGCCCGCGCCCGCTCGACCCCGCCACCCCGGTGTCGCATATCAGCTACTACGAGGCCGACGCCTTCGCCCGCTGGGCCGACAAACGCCTCCCGCGCGAGGCCGAACTGGAGCGCGAACTGGCCCGGCGGCCGCTGGAGGGCAACCTCCACGACCCAAAGGCCCTGCACCCCCGCCCCGGCCACGGCCAGTGGTACGGCGACCTCTGGGAATGGACCGCCAGCCCCTACACCGCCTACCCCGGTTTCAGCCCCCCGGCCGGCGCCATCGGCGAATACAACGGCAAATTCATGTGCAACCAAATGGTCCTGCGCGGCGGCTGTTGCGTCACCCCCCAAGCGCACCTGCGCCCCAGCTACCGCAATTTCTTCTACCCCCGCGACCGCTGGATGTTCTCGGGGATTCGCTTGGCTGAAGATGTCTAAACCCCGAGCGCGCACCTCGGCGCACGCGTGCCGCCGCCCGCATCCATAAACAAACCAGGCCCAGCCCAAAGGCTATACCCCAAGGCACTACGCAGGATTAATGGAGAAACAATGACAGCAACAACCAACCCCCGCGTCCGCTTCACCGACCTGCACCCCGCACAGACCGATCTGGCGCAAGCGGTATTGAGCGGCCTGGCCCGTACGCCCAAGCGCATCGAACCCAAATTCTTTTACGACGCCCAGGGCTCCGAATTATTCGAGACCATTTGCGCCCAGCCCGAATACTACCCGCCCGACGCCGAACGCGAGATCCTGGAGACCCACAGCGCCGAAATCGCCGCCGCCCTGGGCAGCGGCTGCGTACTCATCGAACCCGGCGCCGGCAGCGCGGCCAAGGTGCGGCTATTCCTGGACCAACTCCAACCCAGCGCCTATGTACCGCTGGACATCTCCGGCGACTTCCTCTTGCAGGCCGCCCACGACCTGGCCGAGGACTTCCCCTGGCTGGACATACACGCCGCCTGCATCGACTTCGCGCATAGCCTCCGCCTGCCCGAGCAACTGCCCGAGACCCATAAGGTCGCCTTCTTCCCAGGCTCCAGCCTAGGCAACTTCGAACCCGCCGACGCCCTGACCTTCCTGCAAGAAGTGTACACCGCCGTCGGCCCCGGCGGCGGCCTGCTGATCGGCATCGACATCCCCAAGGACCAAGCCATCCTCAACGCCGCCTACAACGACGCCGCCGGCGTCACCGCAGCCTTTAACAAAAACCTCCTCACCCGCATCCGCAACGAACTCGATAGCGACATCGACCCCGAGCAATTCGACCACCTCGCCTTCTACAATACCGAACTAAACCGCATCGAAATGCACCTCAAGAGCCGCCGCGCCCAGCACGTTCAAATCAACAACCAATCGTTCCACTTCGCACCCGGCGAAACCATCCACACCGAATGCTCCTACAAATACGCCCCGGAACCCTTTCAAAACATGGCCCGACAAGCCGGATTCCAACCCCGCCACACCTGGCTCGACCGCCGCGGCCTATTCAGCGTCCACTACTGCTCGGCGCCCGAATAACCGCCTTTTAAAACGCAAAGACCGCAACCGCGGGCTTCGCCCGCACGAATGCAACTCTGCGCCCAAATATCGAAAACAACCTTTCACGGAAATCGGGTGCGTTAGGTGCGCCAACCACAAAACCAAAATCCAACACCCGCATTGCCGCGCACCGTAACGCACCGCCTCCACCCCGGTATCAGCGTTGACACTCCGTTTAACCCACTGGCAACCCGGGCGCTTTCGGAGTACCGAGCACACGAAGAACCGCACAGCCCGAGGGCTGTACTCCAAGCGGCTAGGCGGCGCTTTGGCGCCGGGCAGGCACAAGCCAGCAAAAAACCGCCTCCGCGCGCTCTGCGGTCCTCCGCGCCCTCTGCGTTCCTAAATGGCGTTGTTTCCGTTATTTGCGCGCAGGCGTACTAGCGGCCTTGATCATCGTTCCGGCCACCTTGACCACTCGCGGCGACCGTTTCACCGTAAGTGGTTGAAGTTAAGGGCCAAAACCGCCTATTACCCGCGCCTTCGGCAGGGTATTGGCCGGAAGGATGACCAAGGCCGTACTAGCCTCCAGTTCAGCCCGGTGTTCCGGCTCGGCATAATTCAGTGGGAAATGCCCTCCGGGGTCTCGGCGCTGAGGATGCGTTTCGACCACTGCAACAGCTGCTCCGGCTCGGCGCCCGTAATGCGCTCGCGGTAGGCATCGACGCTGTCTGGCCCGAATTTCTCTTGTAGCAGCGCCAGCAGGATAATGGCTTCGCCCTGCTTGACGCCCTTATCGATCCCGGCCTGTTCAACGGTCGTGACATACGGCATACGCTGTTGCTCCTCGTAGGTATAAAGCTCTTGACGAAAGTCCGCTTCCAGGTCCGCAGGCAGGCGGATCATCCAGTCGATGAGCCGGAACAACTCCAGAATCAGCGCGCGTTCATAACCGCGCTCGTACATCAGGCGGATGAGTCGAAATTTCCAGCCTTTGAGCGTCTT
>JAABTK010000139.1 GCA_011389885.1 Gammaproteobacteria bacterium
GCAGTGCGCCCGGAGTTCGGCCGAATCGGGCCGGGCGGATCCTTCGGCTTGCACCAAATGAGCGGCGGGGGCCTCGCCCATGCGGCGGCTCTTGACGGCGAACACGCAGGCGGCTTGAACCGCCGGATGGCGCTCCAGCACGCCCTCCACCTCCTGGGGAAAGAACTTCATGCCGCCGACGCTGATGATCTCCTTGCCGCGACCGACGATGGTGAGAAACCCCTCGTCATCGAGCACGCCCAGGTCGCCGGTAGCCAACCAGCCGCCGTTGCGCTCCAGCAGACGTTCCCGGGGCTGCCAGGGGGCGTAATAGGCATCCAGCATGCCGGGGCCGCGCAGCAGGATCTCCGCCGCGTCGCAGCCGTCGCGCTCGGCCAGTTTCAGCTCATAGGCGGGCAGCAGCCGTCCCACCGAGCCCTGTTTCTCCCGGGGTCGCTCCAGGTTCACCGCCGGCAGCCCCAGTTCGATGATGCCGTAGGTCTCGTTGAGGGGCATGGAAAAGCGGCGATAAAAGGCCTCCGCCAGCTCCGAACCCAGGCGCGCGGTGGTGACGATGGCCAGGCGCAGCGGCGGCAGGCCCAGGTCGCGGTCGTGGGTCATCAGCTCGTAGTGGGTGGGCGCGCCGTAGATGATGCTGGCGCGATGGCGGTTGGCGGCCTGCAACAGGCTCACGCCGAAGGCGCTCTTGGGCAGGATGATGGTGGCCCCGAAGCTCAGGTAGGCGACGATGGAGACGGCGAAGTGATAGGCCATGGAGAGCAGCCACAGCACCCGATCTTGCGGGCCGATGCGCAACCCCTGATTGGCCGCCTGGATGCGTTCCAGGATGGTCTTGTGGGAGAGCACCACCCCCTTGGCATCGCCAGTGGTGCCCGAGGTGAAGCGGATGAAGGCGGGATCGAGGGCGGCCAGCTCGGGGGGCGGCGGGCGCTGCCCGTCGAGGAAGGCAAGCTGGACCCCCGCGTTCAGTGGCGTGGGTTCGGCCTTCGGCGCGGGGGCGATGGCGGAGAGCGGGCGATGGGAGGAGATCAGCGCGTCGATCTGGATGTATTCGAAGATACGCCGCTTCTCTTCGCCCGCCAGTTCCACCGGGATGGGGGTGACGCAGGCCCGGCAGGCCCAGATCGCATAGGTGTAGCGGATGTATTCCGCGCCGCTGGGGATGTGCAAACCGATGTTCATGCCGGCCTTGATTCCCTGGGCGCGCAGCCCTTCGGCCAGCTGGCGGACCGACTGGGCGAATTCCCCGTAATCGATGCGGGCGTCGTCCCGGGGGCCCAGGATCAGCGGATGGTCGGGGCGCTGTGCGGCCTGTTGAAAAAAAAGCTCGGCGAGATTAGTCATGCCGTTTCGTCCCGTTTTCGTCGTCTTTGGTCAAGGCCTTCGCCAATCCCTCGCCCATGGCCCAGCAGGTCCCCGCCACCCGCGCCGAGGCCTGGGCGCGGGGTTCGGCGCTCAGGCACTTGCCGACCCCCCAGAGGTTGGTGAAGCCGGCCACCTTGAGCGCCCGCAGCGGGATGTCGTAGCCCTGGCCCGCGGGGAGGTATTCCAGTTGTATGCCCTGCCGGGGGTGCCAGTGTTCGATGGGCCAGCCGCCCCGTGCGACGCTGTCGGGGAAGCGGCGGCCCTGTTTCAGATCGGTCTCGGTGAGGCGGTATTCACCCTCGATGCGGCCGCCGTCGCGCACGCCCAGGGCGCCCAGCTGATGCAGCTCAAGCCGCTCCAAACCGGGCGTCCGGCGCAGATGGTCGATGAGGCGATGGGTGGCTTGCAGCATCGTTCGATGTTCGTAGCGGTCGGCGGCGATATTGAACTTGACGTAGATCTCATCCGCGTGGCAGCCGCTATCCAGCCAGCAATCGCCGCACTCGGGCGGCAGCTCGCCCCGCTGCGCGGCCTTGCGGATTCCCCGCACCAACGCGATCCCCCTGGGGAAGGCCAAGGCATCCGGCGCGGCGCGACGCAAGCGCACAATCACCCCGGCCAGGGCCTCGCCCTCGGATACCTTGGTCGGGGCGATCCGGCGCACCGCGGCGGCGTTGCCGCTGGCGTCGATCAGGTGGCGCGGATAAATGGCGGTGCGCCTGCCATCGCAGTCCAGATCCACCTGGATGATTCGCACGCCCTCCATCTCCGCTTTGTTCACCTGGCTGTGGTAGCGGATCTCGACATTCGGGTATTCCGCGATCCAGCGCCTGAGCGTCTCGCGGTAAACGGCGGGATCCACATTCAATACCCAGGCCCTGCCGATGCGACGCGGTTTGGTGGCGGGATCGGCATCGCCCAAGCGATCGATCAGCTCCCCCGCCAACCCGTCATTGAGCCGCTCGCCCTGATCATCGAACAGACCGCCCAGGGTGTGGATGAGCGACCCGGCGACGGTCCCGCCGAGCGCTTCGGCGGCTTCGGCGACGAGCACCCGGGCGCCTCTGGCGGCGGCCGCCAGGGCGCAGCCGATGCCGGCCGCGCCCGCGCCGATGATGGCGAGATCGGGATTCGTCACCCCGTCGTCAGAAACGATAGTTCAGCGTGATATTGGTGGTGTCGTCCTTGTCGTCGATGGCTGCGGCGGGGATGCGGGAGTACCAAGTGAGCTCGTGACTCAGTTCGATGGAGAACTTCTCATTCATACGGTATTCCAGGGCGGTCTTGGAGCGTTTGATCGAGTAGATGTCGTCATCGTTATCGTCATCCACGCCCAGATAGACCAGGTTCTGATTTAGGGTGAAGTCCTCGCCGTACTGCCCTCGATACCTCAGGGAGAGGCGGGCGGCGGGGCCTTCGACGGGCGGGGTGTCGTCGCTATACTCGAGGTTGAACATGGAGATGCCGGCCCCCGCGATTACCCGGTGGGTGTCGTCCTTGAAAAGGCCATACTCATAGCCGACACCGGACATTAGGCCGATATCGATAAACGCTTGGTTGTCGGAGAAATAGTACGCGAATGCCTTGGCCAGGCCGCGCTCGCTGATGAAATAATCGAGTTTGTAATCGGCGGATTCCCGGTCGGCCGTTCGCGTATGCTTGGCATCCCGAGAGCTCGCGAAACTGCCCTTAGTGAAGGCGCCGCCGAGGGTATGGCGAATCGGATTTCGGGTGCCGAAGTCTTCATTGAAAACAAAATGCGCGTTACCGTTCAATAGGCGGGTGTTGGTGTTTCCCGCGTTTGAATTAAAGCCGATTCCCAGCTTGCCGGACCAGCTCGGGGGGGCGGACCCCGCTTCGCTAATGGCCGGGGCTTCCTCAGCGCACACGG
>JAABTK010000013.1 GCA_011389885.1 Gammaproteobacteria bacterium
GGCCTTGATCATCGTTCCGGCCATCTTAGGCCGCTCAGGACGAACGCGCCGCCGTAAGCGGTTGATTCTACGCGCCAACGCGACCTATCTAACGCACTTATTTCAGGGTATTGGCCGGATGGATGACCAAGGCCGGATAGACCAGTCTTCATTATGATCTTCTGTGATAACCCAAAATAGCTTCATTTGCTTGGCCCAGTCGCTCGAATCGCCGCCGATAAAGGCTACCGGATTTGGCGGCTCGGCGGCAAGTGCGGTCCGCCGGTGCTGGGGGCCTTGGAGTACACGCCTTGGCGGGTCAGTAAAAGGCAAGGCACTGGCCGAGGGCGGGCTTGTTCGGGGCGCAGCGTGCGCGGGAATCCGCAGAGGACGCAGGGATGCGTTGCGATTTCCTGGCGGTTGCTAAGGTGTCCCCTGAGTTGGGGCTTGGGGACCAGCGGTATGATGCGGCTCGCTGCGGCCAACCTTCCACAGCCACCCAAGCTTTTGGCCAAAATCCCCGCTGGGTCCTCGGCGGCCTTTGCGTTCCCGATAGCCGTTGTTTCCGTTTCGGGCGCGCAGGCGCTCGGGTCGGTTTGCGTGCCGGCCGTTGCCAGTGGCCGGCGGAAGCTTTAGCATCAGGGGTTTCGTTATGCGCCCTGCCTCCGCGCTTTGGCTGGCGGGATGGGCCCCAACCCGGAACGACCTATGACCGAGACTCTTCGCATCGCCACCCGTAAATCCCCGCTGGCCCTGTGGCAGGCCGAGCATGTGGCCGCGCGGCTGCGGGAGCTGCATCCCGGCCTGGAGGTGGAGTTGGTGGGGATGAGCACCAAGGGCGATAAGATCCTGGATACGCCGCTGGCCAAGATCGGCGGCAAGGGGCTGTTCGTGAAGGAGTTGGAGGAGGGGCTGTTCGATGGCGGCGCGGATATTGCTGTGCATTCCATGAAGGATGTGCCGGTGGAGTTCCCTGAAGGGCTGCACCTGCCGGTGATTATGGAGCGTCATGACCCGTGCGACGCCTTTGTTGCGGGCCAGTATGCGGATGTGCCGGAGTTGCCTCAGGGTGCGCGGGTGGGGACGGCCAGCCTGCGCCGCCAATGCCAGTTGTTGGAGCGGCGGCCGGATTTGGAGATTCTGACCCTGCGCGGCAATGTGAACACCCGCTTGCGCAAGCTCGATGAGGGCGAGTTTGATGGCATCGTGCTGGCGGCCTCGGGGCTGAAGCGGCTGGGGTTCGATGCGCGCATCCGCAAGGCGCTGCCGCCGGAGGATAGCCTGCCGGCCATTGGCCAGGGTGCGTTGGGCATTGAGTGTCGGGTGGACGACGCGCGCGTGAATGCGCTGATCGCGCCGCTGCATCATCAGGCGACCGCTTGGCGGGTGGGCGCCGAGCGGGCCATGAATGCCCGCTTGCAGGGCGGCTGTCAGGTGCCCATCGCCGGTTATGCGGTGCTGGAGGACGGGCAGTTATGGCTGCGCGGTTTGGTGGGCGAGCCCGACGGCAGCCGGGTGATTCGGGGTGAGCGGCGGGGTCCGGTGGCGGAGGCCGAGGCCATGGGGACCTCCCTCGGCGAAGAGCTGCTGGCGGGCGGCGCCGATGCCATTTTGCAGGCGCTGTACGCGGCCCAATGAAGGCGCGGCCCGGGCTCGCAGGCCGGGGCGTGCTGGTGACCCGGGCCGCGCATCAGGCGGAGCCGTTGTGCGCCTTGATTACGGCCCGCGGCGGGCGGCCGATTCGGTTTCCGGCGTTGGAGATCGGCCCGGCCAGGGGCGCGGGGCCGGAGGCCTTATTGGCCGATGCCGCGCGCTCTGATCTGGCCGTCTTCGTCAGTCCCAATGCGGTGGAGTTCGGTCTGCGGGCGCTGGGCGGGCGTTTGCCGCAGGGCCTGAAGGCGGCGGGGGTGGGGCGCGCCACAGCGCGGGCCTTGGCGGCCGGCGGGGTGGAAAGCCCCCTGCGGCCGGCCGCCGGATTCGACAGCGAGGCGCTGCTCGCCCTGCCCGAGATGCAGCAAATGGCGGGGCGACGGGTGCTGATCTTTCGCGGCAACGAGGGCCGCCCGCTGCTCGGCGATAGCCTCAGGGCGCGGGGCGCGGAGGTGCATTATGCCGAGGTCTACCGCCGCAGCTGTCCGCAGACCGACCCGGCGCCCCTGATCCGCTGTTGGCCCGAGGCGGTGGATCGGGTCGCCCTTTCCAGCGTTCAGGCCCTGGAGCATTTGGTGCAGATGCTGGGAGACGCCGGCCGCCCGCTGCTGAACGAGACCCCGGCGACGGCGGTCAGCGAGCGCATGGCCGCGCGCGCCGCGGGGCTGGGGTTGAAGCGGGTCGTGCGCGCCGCCTCGGCGCATGATGAAGATGTGGCGGCGGCGCTGGAGGCGGTGTCTGCGCCGCTATGAATAATCGCAAAGGCGTTTTGTGAGGCGCGCGGCCGCATCCGGCAAGGGCGGCGCACCCCGGTTTAGGGCGGTCTGCCGCTCTGGGTTTTGCCCCTTGGCGCTGTTTGCTGGTCTTTGCGTCCTTTTGCGTTTTAATCGGCGCGGGGGGCGCTTTCCTCTATTTGGAGTCGATCACCTGCAATGAATCCGCCCATCTATATCATCGGCTGCGGCTATCTCGGTCAGCGCCTGGCGCGGGTCTATCTGGCCGCGGACGCCGAGGTTTACGGCCTGGTCAGTAGCCCGGAGAGCGCTCAGCGGCTCGAAGCCCCGGGCATTCGGCCGCTGGTGCACGATTTGGATTCCGATGATCCGCCGCCGGTTGTTGTCAACGGCGCCTGGGTGTTCTATTTCGCGCCGCCGCCGCGCCACGGGGTGCAAGATCAGCGGCTGGCGGGCTTTCTTGAGGGCTTGCAGGGGCGGCCGGGGCGGGTGCTCTATATCAGCACCACCGGGGTCTATGGCGACTGTGACGGGGCCTGGGTGGACGAGGGGCGGCCGCTGAACCCGCAGGCGGATCGGGCCAAGCGCCGCGCCGATGCGGAGCGGGTATTGGCCGACTGGGGGCGGCGCAACGGCGTGGATACGGTGGTGCTGCGCGCCGCCGGCATATACGGCCCCGGCCGGCTGCCGCTGGAGCGCCTGCGCCAGGGTCTGCCGCTGGTGCGGGAGGAGGAGGCGCCCTTCACCAACCGCATCCATGTAGACGATTTGGCGGAACTCTGCCGCCTGGCCATGGCGAAGGCCCCGGCCGGGGCGGTGTACAACGCCGCCGATGGGCGCCCGAGCAGCATGACGGACTATTTCAACCGCCTGGCGGATCTGGCCGGGTTGGCGCGGCCGCCGGTGCTGTCGCTGGAACAGGCGGCGGCGGAGCTGTCGGCCGGGATGATGTCCTACATGCGGGAGTCGCGGCGGTTGAGCAACCAAAAGGCGGTGACGGAACTGGGGATGCGCTTTCGTTATCCGGGCCTGACGGAGGGCTTGGCCGCTTGCTTTGAGGCTTGAAGTGGCGCGGCGGCGGCTTTGGCTTGGGTATAACGCAAAGGGCGCGGAGGGGCTCCTTTCCGATTCGTGTGGGCGGCGGGACCAGCGCGGCGATGCGGTCGATCAGTTCGAGCGGAGAGAGGATGAGTTCGGTCCGCCCATCAACGGTTTTCGCAGCTAACGGCAATCATCAGCGGCGCACGCCTTTTGCGCGTCCGCTGGATGGTTGCCGGGGAAGGGTTCCCCAGCGGCCCTGGCGGGTCTGTTGGTGTTGTCAGGTTATTGGACAGCGCGGGCCTTCAATAGGTGGGTGTCCTATTGTGTTTCGCTATTGTGTTTCGGCAGGTCTCGGTCCCGCACTGAGGGCAGGTCAAAGGAAAAATCCGCCGGGCGCGGATTTTCGCCTAAGCCCTCATGGAGGAGGGTGAGTCTAGGCTGTCGAAAACAGCCAATTTCCACGATTTTCGGCGCCCCGGCTTTCGTGTAAAAAAGTCGGATAGGATGCGCCGAGTGCCGCGAGGCGCATCACAAAGCCCGAAGCGATGCGCCTCGTTTCTCTCGGCACATCCTATACCAGACGCGAGGAGCGCGATGGGCATGCGCTCCCCCGGTCATTGGTTTTGGTCGCTATCTGTCAGCGCCGTGCCCATCGAAGGCGCCCGTGATGGGCGCGGCGCTGAAAGGTTGGTGATCTTTGAAAGTTTGCGGGAGCGCCTTTGCCCATCCCGCGGCTATGATGCGCCTCGCTGCGCTCGGCGCATCCTATGCGTTTTTTTGATCCCAAAGCCGGGGGGGTCGGGCATGCGGGCGAGGGTCCGCCTAGGCTGTCGAAAGGCTCTCCCGGTTTGGCTTGCGGTTTTTTTCCCTGCGGACCGCGGCGCGGTCGAGGCGGCATTCCCATGCGGCGCATGGGAACGAGGGGGAGGCCTTTGCGCCCTTTGCGTGGCTTCTTTGCGCCCTTTGCGTTATACAGCCCCCAAACATTCCCCCGCCTGCCGGGGTTTTCGTGGGCTTCTTTAGTAGGCGAGGCAGAGCACGGTCAGTTCGGCGTTGCAGTTGTTGTTGCTGTAGTCGATCCAGCCTTCGTTGGTGGCGCCGGGGCTGCCGTAGTGGCCCTGATCGTAGGCGTCGTCTGAGGTCCAGAAGCTGCACGAGTCGTAGTTCCAGAGGCCGCGCGAGCTGGAGCCCGACCACCAGCCGTCTTTGGTGACGCCGAGGTCGGATAGGCTGAAGTCGATTTGGCCGTCCATCAGGTCTTCCCAGTCGTCGGCGATCTTGGTGTCGTAGGCGCCGGCGACGATGGGCACATAGCGCGGCACCCCGTGGGTGAAGGGGAACTTTACGATGGGGTCGTTTTGATGCAGGGAGATGAAGGCGATGGAGTTTTGGTAGCGGGCCGGCTGGTTGCTGGCGCACAGTTCGTCCACCGCCATGCGGGGGTCGGCGGCGCTGCCCGCGAGGTTGCCGGTATGGCGTCCGGGGGCGGCGTAGAGCCGCATTTGGGTGGTGGGTTCGGTCTCGCTGTAGCGATAGGGCACGAAGGCCTTTCTTTTGTTGCTCCAGGTGAGCTTCATCCAGTAAAAGTCGTTTTCCACCCGCACGTCTTCGCAGTAGATGGTGGTGCGGTCGTCCACGAAGCATTGGGCATTGGCCAAATCGACGTCCACCGCGCCCGCAGCGGCGGAGAGCAAGCCGAGGAGTGCTGAAAAAGCGAGTGTTGGTTTCATGTTTTCGGTCCTGTGGTCTCTGGGCGCCCGGGCCGTTAGGGCGGCGGCGGGGCTCGGTGGACCGGGGCGCCTTGCGCTGGGTCCCGGTCCGGCTGGGCTGAGTTTAAAGCGTTTTCAGTGGTTTGGTCTCTAACTCACTGGGAAAATTGCGATTCCCATCGGTTTTCCCCTATGGTAGGCGAATCCGCACGGATAATCTAGTAGGCCTGCGCAGAAATAACGCAAACAAGGCCATTTAGAAACGCGGAGGACCCCAAAGTGCGCGGAGGGGGGGTGATTGAAGAATTTCGGCGCCGGTTGATCAACAGTCCCGGCCGCGGCCTTCTCCTAGGGGAGGGGGATGGCCGCCGAGGTTATTCTGAGTGCCCTGCGTGGCGCGAGCGCCTGGGTTGTGTCCGTGACTTAGGCGCGGCTGTGCTGGCCCGTCACTGGGAGTCGCCGCCGCCCGGCTGGCGGCCCCAGGCGGCGAACACCGGGTCGGATACGGGGGTTTGGGCCGCGTATTTGTCGTCTTGGGGTCGCGGCAGGCCGCGCATGGAGTAGGAGCCGAGTTGCTCGAAGGCCTCGGTGCGGAGAAAGAGGTCGAGCACCAGGCCGAGGCGCTCGAATTCGTGCATTAGGGTCCAGAGCTTGATCGCCTTGGGCGGGAACCAGCGGTTGGAGAAGGTTACGACGAAGATGCCGCCGGGGCGCAGCACCCGCGCCGTTTCGCGGAATACGCTAATGGGGTCGATTAGGTATTCCACCGACAGGTTGCAGACCACGGCGTCGAAGCGCGCGGTGTCGAAGGGCAGGGCGGGGTCGGCGTTGAGGTCTTGGCGCAGGTGTTCGGTGAGGCGCGGGTTGAGCGCCAGTTCTTCCGTGTTCATCCCCAGGCCGACCACCTCGGCGAAGGCCGTGTCTTGCGGCAGGTGGGATTGGCAACTGCTCATTAGGTCCAGCAGTCGGCCGCCGGCGGGCAGCTTTTCCCGCAGCAGGTCGGCAATCACCCCGGAGGCCGTGGCATCGATATGGGGCAGGGTGCGTGTCATGTTATAGAAGCGCTCGTCGGCCGAGGCGTCGGGGCGTTCGAAGGCATCCGCCGGCCATTCGGTCGGGGGGCGGTCTGTGTCGCGGGCCTGCATCCCCGGACCCTTTTCGGTCACGGCCTCCACCCAGTCGTTGCAGCGGCCGCCGCGTTCGTCTTGGGCCGCCTCGAATGCGATGAGGCGGCCGCTCAGACGCAGTTTTCGGCCGGCCAAGGGGTGGTTGAGGTCGAAGCGCAAATGCTCCGCCGCGCGTTCGATGCACAGCGCCGGCCGATAATCGCCGGCAAAGTAGCCGGGCAGCCCCTGGAGTATGCCGATCGGGTAGATGCGTCCCGCCTCCGGTTGGAGTTGCATGCCGCGCAGGAATTGGCGATTGAATTGCTCGGGCCGCACCCGCACCACTTTGTCGGCGCTGCGCGGGGGGATGCTGTCCCATTCGGCGATTTCGGCGACCGCGGTTGCGCCCGGCGGCAGGCCCTTCAAGGCTTCCAGCCCTGGGGGATAGACATCCCGCCAGAAGTTGGCCTTGGGCAGGTAGACCGCGTCCCGGTGGTCGGCGTGGTCGCTGCTCCATTGCAGCTCCAGGGTGATGTTGGCGTTATCGCTCGGCATGCTGGGCTTCCCGGTGATCGATTTTTTGTCTAGGACGAATAGGGCCTGATGGCGGAAGAATAAACCCTAGGCGCGGCTGTGCTAGGCCCTGTAGCGGGGTGGCTTCACGCCGGGGCTTGGGCGGCGGTGACGCGGTCGTGGCCGGCGGGGTCGCGGTGGGTTTCGAGGCCGCGGTAGCCGTCGGCTTGGAGGAGCCGGCGCACCGCGCGGCCTTGGTCGTAGCCGTGTTCGAGCAGCAGCCGGCCGGCGGGGGCGAGATGGGCGCGGGCCTGGGGGATGATCTCGCGCAGCGCGTCGAGGCCGTCCGGGCCGGCCTTGAGCGCCGCCTGCGGCTCCCAGGGCAGGTCGCCCTGTTTGAGGCGGGGGTCGTCGGCGCGCACATAGGGCGGATTGGAGAGGATGAGGTGAAAGCGCTGCCGGGGGGGGAGCGCCTGGCACCAGTGCCCGCTCCCGGTGTCGATGTTGTGCAGGCCCAGGCGGCGGAAGTTGCGGCGCGCCACGTCTAGCGCGGCCGGCGCGGCCTCGGTGGCGAATACCTGACAGCGGCGGCAGCTTTGGGCCACGGCTGCGGCCACGGCCCCGCTGCCGGTGCCGAGGTCGGCGATTCGGGCTTCGGCGATGCCTTGGAGGTGGCCCAGGGCCAATTCCGCCAGGAGTTCGGTCTCCGGGCGCGGGATCAGGGTGTCGGGGGTGACCTCTAGGCGCATGGACCAAAATTCGCGGTAGCCCAGGATATAGGCCAAGGGTTCGCCGGCGAGGCGGCGCTGCACGGCCTGCTCGAAGGCGCGCACCTGTTGCGCCGGGGGCTGTTTCTCCGGCCAGGCGAATAGGTAGGTGCGCGGCTTGTCCAGCGCGGCCGCCAATAGCACCTCGGTTTCGAGGCGGGCGTTGGCGTGGGGCAGGGCCTCGAGCCGCCCCGCGGCGTCGCGCACCAGTTGTTGGATGCCGGGGGCGGTTTCGGCCATGTTCGGGTCAGGCCTCGGACAGGGCCGTTAGCTGTTCGGCTTGGTGTTCCCGGCGCAGCGGGTCGATGACCTGGTCGAGTGCCCCCGTCATGACCTCGTCGAGCTTGTACAGGGTGAGGTTGATGCGGTGGTCGGTGAGCCGGTTTTGCGGGAAATTGTAGGTGCGGATGCGTTCGGAGCGGTCGCCGCTGCCCACTTGGAGTTTGCGCGTTTGGGCCTGCTCGGTGGCTTGCTCCTCGCGCGCCCCCGAAAGCAGCCGGGCGCGCAGCAGGGCGATGGCGCGGGCGCGGTTTTTGTGCTGCGAGCGCTCGTCCTGGCATTCCACCACGATGCCGCTGGGCAGGTGGGTGATGCGCACCGCCGAGTCGGTTTTGTTCACATGCTGGCCGCCGGCGCCCGAGGCGCGGTAGGTATCGACGCGCAGGTCGCCGGGGTTGATGTCTACATCGCCGATCTCTTCGGCCTCCGGCAGGATGGCCACGGTGCAGGCCGAGGTGTGAATGCGGCCTTGGGATTCGGTTTCGGGCACGCGCTGGACGCGGTGGGCGCCGGATTCGAATTTAAGCCGCGAATAGACGTTGCGCCCGCTGATGCGGCAGACGATTTCCTTGTAGCCGCCTTGGTCGCCCTCGCTCACCGAGATGGTCTCCACCTGCCAGACCTGGGCTTCGGCGTAGCGCAGGTACATGCGCAGCAGATCGGCGGCGAACAGGGCGGCCTCGGCGCCGCCCGTGCCGGCGCGGATTTCGAGAAAGATATTGCGTTCGTCGTCCGGGTCCGGCGGGATTAGCAGTAGTTGCAGCTCGGGCTCCAGGGCCTCGCGCTGGCGCTCCGCCGCGGCCAGTTCCTCTTGTGCGAGTTCGGCCATTTCCGGGTCGGCCAGCATCTCGCGTGCGCCCTCGGCGGCGGCCTCCAGGTCGCAATAGCGTTGGAAGCAGTCCACCACGGGCTCCAGTTGGGCGTATTCCTGGCTCAGGTGGCGGAATTGCTCCTGGTCGCCCTGGATTTGCGGCTCCGCCAGCAGGGCGGTGATTTCTTCGAAGCGCTCTCCAAGGTGGTCCAGCTTGCCGCGGATCGATGGCTTCATCGGTTGTTTTTCGCCGCTTGGATGCGGAACAGGTTGTTGGCCGCTTCGAGCACCGTTTGTTCGCCGTCGTGACCGGCTTGGCGCATGGCGGTGCTGGGGGCGTGCAGGAATTTGTTGGTCAGGGTGCGGGCCAGGTAGTGCAGGGCCTCTTCCGCGGGCTTGCCGGCGCGCACCTGGCGCAAGGCGCGCTCCAGTACGTCGTCGCGCATGTCTTCGGCCTGGCGGCGGAAGTCCTGCACCACCTTGATCGCGTCCAGCGAGCGCACCCAGCCCATGAAGTCGTCTACATGAAAGTCGATAATCTCTTGCGCCTGTTCCGCCGCCTCTTGGCGGGAGCGCATGTTTTCCTGAATCACCTCGTCGAGGTCATCCACGGTGTAGAGGTAGACGTCGTCCAGTTGGTCCACTTCGCTTTCGATGTCGCGCGGGACCGCGATGTCGACCATGAAGATCGGGCGATGGCGGCGCTTTTTCAGCGCGCTCTCCACCGTGCCCTTGCCCAGCACCGGCAACGGGCTGGCGGTGGAGGAGATGACGATGTCCGCCTCCGGGAGGTGGGCGGCGATTTCGGTGAGGCCGATGGCGAAGCCGCCGAACTGGGTGGCTAGGCCGTGGGCGCGCTCCACGGTGCGGTTGGCCACGATGATGCGGCCGATGCCGTGCTGGCTTAGGTGCCGGGCGGCGAGTTCGATGGTCTCGCCGGCGCCGATCAGCAGCGCGGTTTGCTGGGAGAGGTCGGCGAAGATCTGGCGCGCCAGGCTCACCGCGGCGAAGGCCACCGAGACCGGGCTGCGGCCGATGGCGGTGTCGGTGCGCACCTGTTTGGCCACCGCGAAGGTGCTTTGGAACAGGCGGCACAGCACCTTGCCCGGGCTGCTGGCATCGACCGCGGTTTGGTAGGCGGACTTGACCTGGCCGAGGATTTGCGGCTCGCCGAGGATTAAGGAATCCAGCCCGCAGGCCACCCGCAGCAGATGCCGGACCGCGTCTTCGCCGTGGCGTTGGTATAAATAAGGCGAGATGGTTTCCACCTCCAGGCCGTGGAATTGCGCCAGCCAGTGCGCCACCTCGGCGCTCTCGGTCTCGGCTAGGCCGCAGTAAATCTCGGTGCGGTTGCAGGTGGACAGGATGAGGGCTTCTTCCACCCCGGGCTGTTTCAACAGCTCGCGCAACGCCCCGGTGATGATGTCCGGGCCGAAGGAGAGGCGCTCGCGGATTTCCACCGGGGCGCTCTTGTGATTTAAACCAAGGGTCAATAAGGCCATACGAGAAAGGGTTCGATAAGACGTGACCGATTCATGATTCTCGCTAATCGAAGCCCTAAATGCAAGGTCTGCGGCTCGGGAGCAACCGATCCGAGGCGCTTGCGCAACGCAGAGGGCGCGGAGTCCATGCCGGTTTCATGCCCGTTCCCAAGGTTTCCTTGCGCAGGCATGCCTTGCAAGGCCCTAGTAGGCCCGCGCCGAAGCAACGGGAACTAAGGTGGCGGGCGGTTGAGGCCTTAGCCGGGCTTGGGGCTGCGCTCGCCTAGGCGCCAACCACTCAGTTGAAGCACAGATAAACACGGATGAACACAGATCGGCGGATGGACAAGGGCGCTCCCGCAAAATCTCAAAGATCCGTCAACCCCTCAGCGCCGCGCCCATCATGGGCGCCCTTTTGCGGTCCATACCGGACCAATGTTCGGGCTCAGAGCGGTTGCGGCCTCGCGTTGGAGTACACGCCTTGGCGTGTGCGGGCCAGGACGCACAGCCCGAGGGCTGTACTCCAGGCGGACCGGCATCCCGGCCCTGGAACGCGGGACGCTCAAGCCGGAATTGATCCGCGCCCTCTGCGTTGCTAAATGGCGTATTGCTGCGCGGCTGTGCTAGTTGCCGATTGCGGCGCTGAATCGGCTGCCGGGCAGTACCTGGAAGTTCGGTTTTAAGGTGATCTTGCCGCCGCTGCGCAGGTTCATGTCGCCGTGGGTGGTGGCCGTTCCCACTACCACGTCCTGCACCAGGATGTCGCAGGGGACAGTGATATCGTAGTCGCCCGGCGCGATTTCATTGCGGATTTCGTGCGCCGGCTCGCAGCTGCCGTCGATTACGGTGATGTTGACCTGGCGGCTGCTGGTCTGCCCCGAGGTGTCGGTGACGCTGAGGGTGAACGCCAACAGGCCTTCGCCCTTGACTTCCGGGTAATTCAGCGTGGGTGAGGTGGAGAGGGGTTGGCCGAGGATGTACCACTGATAGCGCAGGCTGCCGCCGTCCGGGTCATAGGAGCCGCTGCCGTCGATTTTGAGGCTGAAGGGGGAAAAGCCGGTGGAGGGGGTGGCCGCGATGCGCACCACCGGGGCGCCGCTGTGCGCCAGGGTCGTGGTGGTGGTGGAGGCGGTGCTGGTTGTGGTGGTGGTGGCCGCCGCTGTGGTGGTGGTGGTGGTGCCGGCGGCGGTGGTGGTCGTGCCGCCGGCGGCGGTAGTGGTGGTCGTGCCGGCGGCGGTGGTGGTCGTGGTGCTGGATGTGGTGGTGGAAGATGTGGTGGTGGAACTGGTGGAGCTGGTGGTCACCCCAGGGACCCAGTTGGGGAATTGGTCCATGCGCAGATTGACCCGAATGTCTTGGGTGTCCACGGTGATGGGCACGTCCACATTGCCCAGGGCGCCGCCGTTGTAGGCAATCGCCTCGCCCTGGAAGCGCAAGGTCCAGTTGCCGACGGCGACCGCGAGGCTGTAGTTGCCCGCGGCGTCGGTGTAGATGATGGCGTCGCTGCCGAGGATGGTCGTCGGTATGCCGCCGCGACCCTCGCCGGCGTCGTACAGTCGGTTGCTATTGACATCCTCGTACACGCGACCACTGACGGAGTAGGCGGAAGCGCCTTGGGCGCAGAGTAAAAAGCAAGTTGCAGCTATCGATAATAGGGATTTTGAGACCATCGCCGGGATTCCTCGTTACAAGCGGGCGCGAGTGCGGTTGCCCCCAAAGCCTAATTAGCCGGGCCATTGACGTCAAGGGACATTATGGCGTATTGGGAGAAAATGCCGATTCCTCCCGCAGGCCGGGATGACGCAGGAGCGGCTTTCACGGTACAGTTCCGGCTTCGCTGCTCGGGTCCGGGCCTTAAAAGCCCGGCAGGGCCGTGACCCAAGTCACGGCGACGGCGGCTGATCCAGGCGCAAGCGCCGATCCGCGGCCTGCGGTCGGACCCAGCGTCTATTTTTGGAGTGGTTTTTGTGAACATCGAAAAACGGAAGCCTTTCGGGGCCTCGACCGGCGCGCGGTGCAAGCCGCTGTGGGCGGCTCTGTTGCTGATCGGCCTAGGCGGGTGCGCCGCCTTGCATCAACCCGCGACGACCGACAAGCCGGCCGCGGAGACGGCGGCGGAAAAGCCCGCGCCCGCGCCGCTGGCGAAGCCTGCCGAGAGCGACCAGCGGTTGGACGCCGACACCGTGTTCAATGTGCTGGCGGGGGAGGTGGCGACCCAGCGCGAGCGTTTTCCCGAGGCCTACCGGTATAACTATCAGGTGGCGGTGGCCGCGCGCGACCCCAAGGCGGCGGAACGGGCGGCGCGCATCGGCGTCCACCTAGGCGACAACGAACAGGCGCAGGATGCCGCGCGGCTGTGGGCGGAACTCGCGCCGCGCAGTCTGGGCGCGCGCCAATTGCTGGTGATGCTGGCCATGCGCCAGGACGATATGGAACTGGCCTATGGGCAACTGCGGGCGGTGGTGGAGGTGGCGCGCCAGCGTGAGGGCGACGGCTTCCTGCATGCGATGGGCGCGGCCACCGTGGAGAAGGACTATGCGGCGGCGTTGGAGCTGATGCAGCGGTTGCGGGCGGAGTTCGCGGATGCGGCCTATGCGCACTATGCGGCGGCGCTGGTGGCGGCCTTGGGGCAGGAGAATCAAATCGCCGCGGAGGCGGTGGATCGGACGCTGGAATTAGAACCCGACCTGGTCAAGGCGTACATCCTGCGCAGCCGTCTCCTGGCCGGCGCGGGCGACTCGGAGGCGGCGCTGGCGGAACTCGACAAGGCGGTGAGGTTGTTCCCGGAGGATCATGCCTTGCGCTCCGCCTATGCCCGGTTTTTGGTGGACGCGGAGCAGGTTGAGGCGGCCTATGCGCAGTTTCTGGAGCTTCGCGCCCAAACCCCGGAGGATCCGGACGTGCATTTCAACCTCGGGGTGTTGGCGGTCCAGTTGGAGCGCCGCCAGCAGGCCAAGGGGCATTTTCGCGCCTTGGTGGAGATGCGCAAGCGGCAGGACGAGGCGGCTTTTTACCTGGGCTGGATCGCCGAGGAGGAGGCGCGGGTTCAGGCGGCGATTGATTGGTACGAACAGGTGGAGGAGGGCGATGTCTGGGTGGACGCCCATTCGCGGATGGCCCGGCTGTTGGCGCAACGGGGCGACCTGAACCGGGCGCGGGAGATCCTGCACCGATTGCGTATCGCGGTCCCGGCGCACGCGGCGCAGCTTTACCAGTTGGAGGCCTCGCTGCTGCAGGAATACGCCGGTGACGAGGCGGTGATGGCCTTCTACGAGCGCGCCCTGGACCAGCACCCGGGGGACGCAGAACTGCTCTATGCGCGGGCCATGTTCGCCGTCTCCATCGGTCGGATCGAGGTGCTGGAGCGGGATCTGCGGGCGATTCTGGCCGAGCAGCCGGATCATACGGACGCGCTGAATGCCTTGGGCTATACCTTGGCCGACCAAACCGAGCGCCATGCGGAGGCCTTGGGTTACATCGAAAAGGCCTTGGCGCTGGAGCCGGGCTCGCCAGCGGTGCTCGACAGCATGGGCTGGGTGCAGTACCGCCTGGGCAACATTGAGCTGGCGCTGAAGTACCTGAGCCAGGCCTTTGAAAAGCTGACGGACCCCGAGATCGCCGCCCACTATGGCGAGGTGCTATGGGTGCTTGGGCGTGAGGAGGAGGCGCAGGAGGCGTGGCGGCGCGGGCTCGAAGAGGCGCCGGACAACGAGTACCTGCAACGCACCCTGGAGCGGCTACAGCCATGACGCTGGAGCTGCCGGCCCCGGCCAAGCTTAACCGCATGTTGCATATCGTGGGGCGGCGGGAGGACGGCTATCACCTGCTGCAAACGGTGTTTCAATTCCTCGACTTCGGCGACACCCTGCGTCTGGGGTTGCGCCAAGACGGCCGGCTGTTGCGGGCGGACCGGTTGCCGGGCGTGGCCCCGGGGCAGGACCTGGTCCTGCGCGCCGCGCGCGCCTTGCAACGCGCGAGCGGCGTCGCCCTGGGGGCGGACCTGGCATTGGAAAAGCGCTTGCCGATGGGCGGCGGCCTCGGCGGCGGCAGCTCGGACGCCGCCACTACGCTGCACGGGCTGAACCGGCTGTGGGAGCTGGGCTGGGGCGAGGACCGTTTGGCCGCCTTGGGCCTGACCCTGGGCGCCGATGTGCCGGTGTTTGTGCGCGGGCGCGCCGCCTGGGCCGAGGGCGTGGGCGAGCGCTTGACCCCGGTGGAGCTGCCCGAGCCCTGGTTCCTGGTGTTGATTCCGCAGGCGCAGGTCTCCACTGCGGAAATTTTTTCCGCCCCGGAATTGACACGCGATTCATCTCCCATCACAATACGCGCCTTTCTTGCCGGGAGCGGCGGTAACGACTGCGAAGCGGTCGTGCGTGCGCGCTTTCCGGTAGTGGATCAGGCGATGCGCTGGCTGGCCGAACGGGCCGAGGCGCGCATGACGGGCACCGGGGCGGCATTGTTCGCGCCCTTCGATTCCGCCGCCGCCGCCGGTAGCGTGTTGCAGCAAGCCGCGGGGCGTTGGTCGGGCTTCGTCGCCCGCGGCTGTAACCAATCGCCATTGATCCGGGCACTGATTTGACACACCGATTTTATTGGGGCGTCGCCAAGCGGTAAGGCACAGGGTTTTGATCCCTGCATTCCCAGGTTCGAATCCTGGCGCCCCAGCCATTTCCCTGCATTTGCGGCCTGAACGGGAGGGCGTCTTGGGTTCCAGCGGGATTATGATGTTTTCGGGAAACGCCAATCCCGAACTCGCCGAAGATATCGCGAAACACCTCAACTTGCCCCTCGGCAAGGCGGTGGTGGGTCGGTTTTCCGACGGCGAGGTGATGGCCGAGATTCAAGAAAGCGTGCGCGGACGCGACGTGTACGTGATCCAATCCACCTCCCAGCCCACCAACGACCACCTAATGGAGCTGTTGGTGCTGATGGATGCGCTGCGCTGGGCCTCGGCGGGGCGCATCACCGCGGTGGTGCCGTATTTCGGATATGCCCGCCAAGACCGCCGGCCGCGCTCCGCCCGCGTGCCCATTACGGCGCGTCTGGTGGCCAAGCAGGTCGCCGCCGCCGGGGCCGATCGGGTGCTCACCGTGGACCTGCATGCGGATCAGATTCAGGGCTTTTTCGATATCCCGGTGGATAACATCTACGGGCTGCCCATCCTCCTCGGCGACGTTTGGCGCCAAACCTACCCGGACCTGATCGTGGTGTCGCCCGATGTGGGCGGCGTGGTGCGGGCGCGGGCGCTAGCCAAGCAGCTCGACGATGCGGAGCTGGCGATTATCGACAAGCGCCGCCCCAAGGCCAACGAGGCGCGGGTGATGAACATCATCGGCGACGTGGAGGGCCGCTCCTGCGTGCTGATCGACGACCTGGTGGACACCGCCGGCACCCTGTGCAAGGCCGCGGGCGCGCTGAAGGAGCACGGCGCGGAGCGCGTGGTGGCCTACTGCACCCACCCGGTGCTATCCGGCCCGGCGGTGGAGAATATCAACCACTCCCCGCTCGACGAACTGGTGGTGTCCAACACCATCCCGTTGAGCGAAAAGGCGGCCGGCTGCGCCAAGATTCGCCAAATCAGCGTGGCCGAGCTGTTGGCCGAGTCGGTGCGGCGGATCGCCAACGACGAGTCCGTCAGCACCCTGCACATGATGGACTAAATTCCTCGAACGCCCCGCGCGGGGCGCTCGACCATGCACCATCGCCCTGGTCGCGGGGCGGTGGTGTTTTTCGTCCCGGGCCGGCAGCAATGCAACCGCTCGGGGCTTACTCCTATGAGATTGGAGATGCCAACCATGGAAACTTTCGAACTCGAAGCCCAGCCGCGTAACGACCAGGGGAAAGGTGCGAGCCGCCGCCTGCGTCGCACCGGCATGGCGCCTGCGATTATCTACGGGGCCGGTCAGGACCCGCGGATGATTGCGCTGGATCACGACAAGCTGGTCCACCACCTGGAACTGGAGGCCTTTTACTCCCACATCCTCACCATTAAGGTGGCGGACACGGTGGAGCAGGTGATTTTGAAGGACCTTCAGCGCCACCCGGCCAAGCCCTTCATCACCCATGCGGATTTTCAGCGCATTGATGAAAAATCCAAGCTGCGCACCCATGTGCCGCTGCACTACATGAACGAGGCCACTTGCCCCGGCGTGAAGGCCGGCGGCATCGTGAACCATCACCTGGCCGATGTGGAAGTAGACTGCCTGCCGAAGGATCTGCCCGAGTTCATTGAGGTGGATCTGGCTGCGCTCGACGTGGGGCAGTCGGTGCTGCTGTCCGAACTCAAGCTGCCCGCCGGGGTCGCCATCCATGCCCTGATCCAGGGGCCGGAGAACGACGTGCCAGTGGTGACCATCCACAGCAAGGGCGCTGGCGTAAGCGGCGAAGAGGAAGACGAGGCCGAGGCCTAATCCCGGCCCCGCATGGCCCGAAAAAGGCGGCCGCGTGCCGCCTTTTTTATTAGGAGGAAAACCGGTGACCGATTCCCCCGTGCGCATGATCGTAGGCCTGGGCAACCCCGGCGCCCGCTACCAGGACACGCGCCACAACGCCGGCTTTTGGCTGGCGGGCGAGGTGGCGCGCGCCTGCCAGGCGCCGCTTAAGCCCGAAACCCGCTTTCATGGCGAAACCGCGCGGCTGGCCCTCGGCGGGCGTGAGTGCTGGCTGCTCAAGCCGGATACCTTTATGAACCGCAGCGGCCAGGCGGTGGGCGCGCTCGCCCGCTACTATAAAATCCCGCTGGAAGAAATCCTGGTGGTCCATGACGAGCTGGATCTCGCCCCCGGCGTGGCGCGCCTGAAAAAGGGCGGCGGCCATGGCGGTCACAACGGCCTGCGCGACATCATGGCGGTGTTGGGCGGCAAGGACTTTCTGCGCCTGCGCTTGGGCATCGGCCACCCCGGGAACGCGCGCGAAGTGGTGGACTATGTGCTTACCAAGCCGTCCGCGGAAGATCGCACCGAGGTGGAGCGCGCCATCGACCGCGTGCTGAAGGTCCTGCCCCAATTGCTGGCTGGCGAACTCCAGGCCTGTATGAACAGCCTGCACGTCCGCGCCTGAGCGCGCGGCGGGCGGTCGGCAAGCCGCCGCCGGCCCGCATGTCGGGTCCCGGGCGCGGGTCAGTTCGCCAGGGTTACGCTGTCCTCTGCGGTGCGCTGCTCGTGGCGGAAGACATAGAGCCCGGCGCCCATGATGATTAGCGCCCCGAGGATGGTGAAGCGGTCGGGTATTTCATTGAACACCCACCAGCCCAGCAGGCTGGCGCTGAGGATCTCCAGGTACTGAAAGGAGGCCAGGGTGCTGGCCGGCGCGCGCCGAAAGGCCATCGAGATCAGCACATGCGCCAGGGCCGCCACGGCGCCCGCGGCCATGAGCCCCGCCCATTGCCGCCCCGTCGGCCAGTAGTGCAAGGTGAAGGCCTCCCACCCGAACAGCGGCCCGAGCAGGAACGACAGGCCGAACAGGCCGGCAGCGCTGAGCCCGATCCAAAACTGCATCCCCACCGCATCCTCCGCCGCATGGCGCTGGGTGAAGGCCCGCGTCACGGCCAGATAGCCCGCATAAGCCGCGGCGGAGGCCAGGGGCAGCAGCGAGGCGGCGCCGTACAGCGCCCAGTTGGGGCGAATGATCACCAAAGCCCCGGCCAACCCCACGCCTACCGCGGCCCACAACCGCCACGGGATGCGCTCACCCAAAAACCAGCCCGCGAGCAGCATCAGCAACAGCGGCTCCACAAAGAACAGCGCCACATTGTTGGCCAGCGGCAGATAGGTCAGGCCCCAGAACAAGAACAGAATCGCGGTCGCGATCAAGGCCCCTAATACCAGATACACCGCCCGAAAGGGGCTGCGCAGGCCCCAGGGACCCAGCGCCGCGGGGAGCAGGAACAGCGACTGAAAAACAAAGCGCGCAAACGCCACCGCGGTGAACGCCATCACCGTGGACAGCCACTTGGCGATGGTGTCGATCAGCGGAATGGTCATGACCGCGAAGATCATCATCGCCATGGCGCGATGCGTGCCGGATAAAAGTCGTCCAGACAATGGGTTGCGCATATCAAGGTCGCTGGGTTGAGGGGCGGTGTGAGAATGGGGCGCAGTCTATCCCGGATTGCGGGATGGATTCACGCGACGTTTTTCGCCCCCAGGGCGCTGTGAGCAAAACGCTTGCGCCAGATCACCAGCCCCCCAAGCTTTGGTTGAACCTCGGGCCGCAGGGTGCGGTAGAATGCGTTCATAAAATGGCAATGCGATCTTTGTTATGCTTTGCTGTGTTTTATGCGTCCTGAAATCAACGAAAAAGGTAGGAAAATGGCTGATAATAAAAGGGTTTATGCGTTCTCCGAAGGCGACGGCAAGAACAAGAAACTGCTCGGCGGCAAGGGGGCCAACCTCTGTGAGATGACCCAAATCGGGCTCAATGTCCCGCCCGGATTTGTGATCTCCACCGAGGCTTGCCTGGAATACCTGGAGAAAAACCAACTGCCGGCCGGCGTCATGGACTCGGTGCGGGGGCAGATGCGCAAGGTGGAAGAGGCCGCCGGCAAGGGCTTTGGCGACAGCGAGAAGCCGTTGCTGGTATCCGTGCGCTCCGGCTCCGCCATGTCCATGCCCGGCATGATGGACACCATTCTCAATCTCGGCCTCAACACCGAGACCCTCAAGGGCCTGATCAAGCAGACCGGCAACGAGCGCTTCGGTTGGGACGCCTATCGCCGGTTCATTCAGTTGTTCGGCAAGGTGGCCCTTGGGATCAAGGACGAGGCCTTCGACGGCGAATTCGAGGCGTTGAAGAAGCGCGCCGGGGTGAAGGCCGACGTGGGCCTCTCCGCCCGCGACCTGCAGGAGATTTCCGACGTGTTCCTGGAGGTGGTGGAGCGCGAGACAGGCAAGCCCTTTCCCGAAGACCCCTTCGAGCAACTAGAGATCGCGATTCAGGCGGTGTTCAAGTCCTGGATGGGCAAGCGGGCGGTGGACTACCGGCGCCAGTTCCACATCACCCCCGAAATGGCCAACGGCACCGCGGTCAACGTGGTGGCCATGGTGTTCGGCAACCTCGGCGACGACTCGGCCACCGGCGTGGGCTTCACCCGCTATCCGGACACCGGCGAGAATCGGATGTTCGGCGAATACCTGACCAACGCCCAGGGCGAGGACGTGGTGGCCGGCATCCGCACCCCCAAGTCCATCGACGACCTGCACGACGAAATGCCCGAGCAGTATCGGCAGTTGGCGGAGTTGCGCAATAAGCTCGAATCCCACTACAAAGAGGTGCAGGACTTCGAGTTCACGATCGAAAAGGGCATCCTCTACTGCCTGCAGACCCGCAACGGCAAGATGAACGCCACCGCCCAGGTGCGCACCTCGGTGGAGATGGTCCGCGAGGGGCTGCTCGACAAGTCGCAGGCCCTGATGCGCATCCAGCCCGACGCCCTGGAGCAATTGCTGTTCCCGCGCCTGGACCCGAGCCACCAATTCAAGCCCATCGCCCGCGGCCTGCCCGCCTCGCCGGGGGCCGCCGCCGGGCGCGCGGTGTTCGATGCCGACCGCGCCGAGCAAATGGGCAATGGCGGTGAAAAGGTGATCCTGGTGCGCGAGGAGACCAAGCCCGAGGACATTCACGGCTTTTTCGCCTCCGAAGGCATTCTCACCTCCCGCGGCGGCAAGACCTCCCACGCCGCGGTGGTGGCCCGCGGCATGGGCAAGCCCTGCGTGGCCGGCGCCGAGGGCATTCGGGTGGACGTGCAGATGCGCAAGGCCTTCATCGGCGACTCCACCATTAGCGAAGGCGACATGATCACCATCGATGGCACCATCGGTGATGTCTACCTCGGCGAGGCGCCGATGATCGAGGCCGAATTCTCCGCCGAACTCGACACCCTGCTCGGTTGGGCGGACGAAAAGGCCAGGCTTCAGGTGATGGCCAACGCCGACACCCCGGACGATGCGGCCAAGGCCCGCCAGCTCGGCGCCCAAGGCATCGGTCTGTGTCGCACCGAGCGCATGTTCAACGCCGTGGAGCGCCTGCCGGTGGTGGTGGAGATGATCTTGGCCGAGACCGCCGCCGCCCGTCAGGCCGCCTTGGACAAGCTGCTGCCCATCCAGCGCGCCGACTTCAAGGGCATGCTCAAGACCATGAGCCCCAACCCGGTCACGGTGCGCCTGCTCGACCCGCCGATCCATGAGTTCCTGCCCTCGGCGGACCAATTGGTGGAAGAGATCGATCAGCTCAAGCACCTGCGCGACACCGTGCGCGGCATGAACATCCTGTCCGACGCGGTGGAGTTCATGTACCGCACCGCCGACACCCACCCGGCGGTGGAACGCCTCACCGACCCGCGGCTGGTGGACGAGGCCATCGAAAAGAAAGACACCATGCTGCGCAAGGTCCGCGCCCTGCACGAGGTGAACCCGATGCTGGGTCACCGCGGCGTGCGCCTGGGCATCACCTTCCCCGAGATCTACGCGATGCAGATTCGGGCCGTGCTGGAGGCCGCCGCCGAATGCGAAAAAGAGGGCGTGGCGGTGCATCCGGAGATCATGGTGCCCCAGGTCTGTACGGTGCAGGAGCTGGTGTGGGTGAAGAATATAGTGGTTTCGGTGAAGGGGGCGGTGGAGGCCCACTACGGGGTCAAGCTGAACTTTAAGTTCGGCTCCATGCTCGAAGTGGTGCGCGCCTGCATGCGCGCCGAAAGCCTGGCCAAAGAGGCCGAATTCTTCTCCTTCGGCACCAACGACCTCACCCAGGCCGCGTTCTCCTTCTCCCGCGAAGACGCAGAGAACAAGTTCCTGCCCATGTACAACCAAAAGGAAATCCTGCAAGACAACCCCTTCGAGGTCCTGGACCAAAAGGGCGTCGGCCAGATCATGAAGCTGGCCGTAGACTGGGGCCGCCAGGCCCGCCCGGATATGAAGATCGGCATCTGCGGCGAACACGGCGGACACCCCTCGTCCATCCGTTACTGCCATGACATCGGCCTGACCTATGTCTCCTGCTCCGGACCCCGCGTGCCCATCGCCCGCCTGGCCGCGGCGCATGCGGCGTTGATCGAGGCCGCCCAGGGCAAGTCGGCCTGAGGCGTCAGGGGGGGGCGAATCCGTTCGCCCCCTTTGCAGGTTTGAGCCATTGGCCAAGCCCGGTCCCCGATGGGGGCCGGGCTTTTTTTCGCGCCGATCCCGGGCCAGGATTGCGGCTTGGAATGAGCCGATAATAAAGGTGAATTGGAATTATGGAAGATAAACGATATGCTTCGGCCTCACAGGAGGACAGAGCCCTATGAACGCGAGAACGCTGTACGACAAGATTTGGGATCAGCACCTGGTGCGCACCGACGAGGACGGCACCGCGCTGATCTACATCGACCGCCAGTTGGTGCATGAGGTGACCTCGCCCCAGGCCTTCGAGGGGCTGCGCCTGGCTGGCCGCAGGCCCTGGCGCAGCGGGGCCAATGTGGCGACCCCGGACCACAATGTGCCCACCACCGACCGCGCCCGGGGGATCGCCGATCCCATCGCCCGCATCCAGGTGGAGACCCTGGGCCGCAATTGTCGCGAATTCGGCATCACCGAGTTCGGCATGGGCGACCTGCGCCAGGGCGTGGTGCATGTGATGGGGCCGGAACAGGGCATCACCCTGCCGGGCATGACCGTGGTCTGCGGCGACTCCCATACCGCCACCCACGGGGCCTTCGGCGCCCTGGCCTTCGGCATCGGCACCTCCGAGGTGGAGCATGTGCTGGCCACCCAGTGCCTGATTCAACGCAAGTCCAAGTCCATGCGGGTGACGGTGAAGGGCCAAGCCGGTCCCGGCGTCACCGCCAAGGACATCATTCTGGCCATCATCGGCCGCATCGGCACCGCCGGCGGCACCGGTTATGTGATCGAATTCGCCGGCGAGGCGATTCAGGCCCTGTCCATGGAGGGGCGTTTGACCCTCTGCAACATGGCCATTGAGGCCGGGGCGCGGGCCGGGCTCGTGGCGGTCGACGCTACCACCATCGAATACGTCAAGGGCCGGCCCTATGCCCCCGCCGGCGAGCTGTGGGCACAGGCCGAGGCGGCCTGGCGCGAGCTGCACAGCGACCCGGACGCCCGGTTCGACAACGAGGTGGGGCTGGACGCCGCGGCAATCGTGCCGCAGGTGACCTGGGGCACCTCGCCCGAGATGGTGGCGGGGATCGATGCCAAGGCCCCCAATCCCGCCGCGGAACAGGACGAGGTGAAGGCCGCCGGCATGCGCCGGGCGCTGGACTACATGGGCCTGGAGGCCGATACGCCCATCGGCGAGATTCGGCCGGATCATGTGTTCATCGGCTCCTGCACCAATGGCCGCATTGAAGACCTGCGCGCCGCGGCGGCAGTGGCCAAGGGGCGCCGGGTGGCGGACAATATCCGCCAGGCGCTGGTGGTGCCCGGCTCGGGCCTGGTCAAACAGCAGGCCGAGGCCGAGGGGCTGGATAAGATCTTTATCGAGGCCGGTTTCGAGTGGCGCGAGCCCGGCTGCTCCATGTGCCTGGCCATGAACGCCGACCGGCTGAGTCCGGGCGACCGCTGCGCCTCCACCTCCAACCGCAACTTCGAGGGCCGGCAAGGGCAGGGCGGGCGCACCCATCTGGTCAGCCCGGCCATGGCCGCCGCGGCGGCGGTGAGCGGCCGCTTCGTGGACGTTCGCGAGTTGATTTGAACGCCGCATTGGCCACCGAGACACAGCCGGCGCCGGGCGTATCACGGATACAATGGGGCTGAGATTCCAGGACGATTTAGGCGGGCTGTGCCCGAGGTCGCCCCGACTGAGGCCTCAACCTCCCAACAGGCGGTCCCCGAATAGGCCATTTGGGGCGCGGCTGGATCGACTAATCGCTGTGAACTCGGCGCCTCAGTGGCGCCAATTCAAGACAGGTAATCAGCAATGGAAAAATTCGAGCAATTCACCGGCATCGTGGCGCCGCTGGACCGCGCCAACGTGGACACCGACGCCATCATCCCCAAGCAGTTCTTGAAGTCGATCAAGCGCACCGGCTTCGGGCCCTATCTGTTCGACGAATGGCGCTATCTGGACCCCGGCGAGCCGGAGATGGACTGCACCGACCGCCCGCGCAATCCGGAGTTCGTGCTCAATGAACCGCGCTATGCGGGGGCCAAGATCCTGCTGGTGCGGGAGAACTTCGGCTGCGGCTCCAGCCGCGAGCACGCCCCCTGGGCCCTGGCGGACTACGGCTTTAAGGTAATCGTCGCCCCGAGCTTCGCCGACATCTTCTTCAGCAACTGCTTCAAGAACGGCCTCCTGCCGCTGACCTTCGACGCCGCCACCGTGGACCGGCTGTTCCAAAAGGCCCAGCAGGCGCAGGCGCTGGAGATCGCCGTGGACCTGCGGACCCAGGTGCTGCGCCTGGCCGACGGCGAGGAGATCCCCTTCGAGGTGGACGCCTTCCGCAAACACTGCCTGCTCGAAGGCCTGGACGACATCGGCCTGACCCTGCAGCATGCGGACGCCATTCGGGCCTTCGAAAAGGGCCATCGTCAACGAGCGCCCTGGGTGTTCAACGACGTGGCCTGATGCGGGCGCTGTGTGGAGCCTCCTCGCCTCACACCGGAATTGCTGTCCAACGCCCGAGTCATAGCCAAAGGAAGGCGCATACGGGACTTGCCTCGATTGTTGGAGATCTACGGCGGGCGTCCGTCAGGATGGCGAAAGATGAGCAGCCCGCAGTTTGAGCTCGAAGGTGTTTTGTACGAATATCATTGGTATGAGCACCACGGCATCGGTCGTTTCGATGTCAAGCTAAAAGAGGTGGGCAGGCGATGAAAGTACGCTTGAAAGATGGTGAGGGCCATCAGTATCTGAGCTCCGGAAGAGAATACTATGTCATTGGTATCGAGGCGGATGATTTTCGGATCCTCGACGACTTCGGCCAGCCCGCTCTTTATGCCCCCGAAATCTTCGAGGTGATCGATGCTGGATTACCGGGGGATTGGCGGGTTGAAGTGGGGGGAGACGGCGAGCGTTATGCCTATCCCGAGGAGCTGAACCGGATCGGCTTCTTCGAGGACTTTTTCGACCGGGACCCCGATACGGTCCGTGTCTTTTGGCAGGTGATGAATCGTCAGCTATCCAAGGCCGCCTGAACTCATCACCAATCCCGAGAGCCCGAATCTACCCCATGCGCGGGTGAAGTAGTGAACAATCCAACAGGAAAGCAGAGCCATGTCGGTTGATTACAAAACACGAATCACCTTGGAGCAGGGTAAACGCGGTGGCAGGCCTACAGTGCGGGGCCTGCGCATTACCGTCTACGATGTGCTTGGCTGGTTGGCTGACGGTATGACGCAGGAGGAGATTGTTGAGGATTTTCCTGAGCTTGAGCCGGAGGATATCGCTGCCTGTTTGGGTTTTGCTGCAAATCGCGAACATGATTTAGCCAGCTTGAAATACAAATGAGGTTGCTGCTGGATGAAAACCTATCGCGTCGTATCATTCCGTTCATTGAGGAGCGATACCCGGGAAGCACGCAGGTCGCGCTTGCCGGCTTGGAGCGTGCATCTGATCGAGAGATACGCCTTTTCGCCAAGAGCAACGATTATATTATCGTCACACAAGATTCCGATTTCTTTGAGATGAGCCTTGTGCAGGGGCAACCGCCCAAGATTATATGGATAAAATGCGGCAACACGAGTAAGGGTTCGATCATCAAGCTTCTCCTCGACCACTACGAATGGATTGAGCAGGAGCTGATGGGAAACGATAAGGCTTGTGTTGAGATTTATTGATTCACGGTAATGAGTGTACTGAATATGACCAAAAAGATTCTCATCCTCCCCGGTGACGGCATCGGCCAGGAGATCGTCGCGGAAGCGGTAAAGGTGCTGAACGCCCTCAAGTCAGGCCACGGCCTTGACGTGGAGCTGATCGAAGGCCTGGTGGGCGGCGCCGCCTATGACGAGACCGGCTCGCCGCTGCCGGAGGAGACGCTGGAGAAGGCCCGCGCCTGTGACGCGGTGCTGCTGGGCGCGGTGGGCGGCTACAAGTGGGAGTCGCTGGATATCAGCGTCCGCCCCGAAAAAGGCCTGCTGGGGCTGCGTAAGGAGCTGGGGCTGTTCGCCAACCTGCGCCCGGCCATCCTCTATCCGCAACTGGCCGAGGCCTCCACCTTGAAGGCCGACGTGGTCTCCGGGCTGGACCTAATGATCGTGCGCGAACTCACCGGCGGCATCTACTTCGGCCAGCCCCGCGGCGTGCGCACCCTCGACAGCGGCGAGCGCCAGGGCTACAACACCCTGGTCTACCGTGAATCCGAGGTGGACCGCATCGTGCGCGTGGCCATGGACATCGCCATGAAGCGCGGCCGGCGGGTCTGCTCGGTGGACAAGGCCAATGTGCTGGAATGCACCGAGATGTGGCGCGAGGTGGCCGCCAAGGTAGGCGCGGACTACCCCGAGGTGGAACTCTCGCACCTGTATGTGGACAACGCCGCCATGCAACTGGTGCGTGCGCCCAAGCAGTTCGATGTGATGGTTACCACCAATATGTTCGGCGACATCCTCTCCGACTGCGCCGCCATGCTCACCGGCTCCATCGGCATGCTGCCCTCGGCCTCGCTGGACGAAAACGGCAAGGGCATGTACGAGCCGATCCACGGCTCCGCCCCGGACATCGCCGGCCAGAATGTGGCCAATCCGCTGGCCACCATCCTCTCGGTGGCGATGATGCTGCGCTATTCCCTAAACGACGAGGCCAACGCCGAACGCATTGAGGCCGCGGTGCAAAAGGTGTTGGATCAGGGCCTGCGCACCGCCGACATCGCCGGCGGCGGCCCCAGTGTCGGCACGGCGGAAATGGGCGATGCGGTGGTGAATGCCATCGGGTGAAGGCCCGAGTGCGGCTGCGCGTAAATTAGGGAAACAACGACTCTTAGGAACGCAAAGGGGGTAGAGGGATTTCGGTTCAAGATTTCGGCGGCCGCACGCGGTTGGTTGCACGAAGGGTTCCCTCCGCGGCCAGGGGAGGGCCGCCGCATCATCGCCGCTGGTCCCCAAGCTCCAGCTTAGGGACCCGCGTAGGCTGTCGAAATCGGCCGATTTCCGCGGTTTTCGGACTCCCCGGCTTTCGGATCATCACAAAAGCCGCATCGCGGGGTCTAGTCGCGCACCCGCAAGGCGCCTCAGGTTCCGCCTGTAGCGAAGTGAGTATTCGCGTCCATCCGCGTCCATCCGCGTCCATCCGCGTCCATCCGCGTCCATCCGCGTCCATTCGCGTCCATTCGCGTCCATTCGCGTCTATTCGCGTCTATTCGCGTCTATTCGCGTCTATTCGCGTCCATTCGCGTCTATTCGCGTCTATTCGCGGTTCAATGGCCCATTTCGGCTCGGTCCCGCACGCCCCCAGGCGATGCGCACCGCTCCTCGGCAGATCCTATTCCTGGTATGCGTAGATTGGCGCCGAAGGTCCTCTCGCCAAGACGCAAAGGGCGCAAAGAAAAACCTTTTCTTCCTTCCCGAGCCATTCGACCACCCTCTTTTGCGGTTCATACCGGACTAAAGTCCGGACCCCGAGCGGTTGCGGCCTCGCGTTGGAGTACACGCCTTGGCGTGTGCGGGTCAGGGCGCACGGCCCAAGGGCTGTACTCCAACGGTCTGGCGCGATCTTCTGCGGGCGCTGCGTTCTAACGGCGAACCCCTGTTGTTTGCGGTTCATACCGGACTAAAGTCCGGATCCCGAGCGCTCGCCGGCAGCGGCGGACTCCGGTTCCATGGCGTTTAACGCCCGGCGGAAGCGTTCTTCTAGCGCCTGTTCGGCGCCGGTGTTTCCGGCCCCGGTGAAGCACCAGGCCTGTGCCACGGTTTGCGCCTCGGCGGCGGGCTCTGGCTTGCCCTGATGCATGGCCTCGGATAGGCGTTCCACCTGATAGGCCATGCGCGCCTCCTGGGCCTCGGGGGGCGAGTCGATGCCGGCGAGGATCTCCATGTGCAGGCAGAGTTCTTCGCGCTTGGCCTGGTTGGCGGCTTGCGCGGCCAGCAGGCGCTCGCGGGCCTCGGTGTCGCCGCGGGCGGCGCTCAGCGCGGCCGCAAAGGCGTCGCTGATCCGCTGATCCGCGGCCCCGTCGTCTAGCGGGCCGAGCGCGCTCCATTGGGATTCCAGCTCGGTGATCGCGTCCGCCTCGGCGTCGCCGGCGCAGGCCAGGGTCTCCAGGCGACGGCGAAGGGCCGCCTTTTCGCCCAGCCGGTCTAGGTCCCTGCGGGCCTTTGAGGCGTGCAGGGTCTGCTTGCGGGCGTCGAAGGCGTCGAGGGCCTTGCGGTAGCGCTTTTCAATGGCCGAGACATCGCGCTTGGGCACCGGGCCGGCCTGCTGCCACTGTTCCTGGAGTTCGTGCAACTGCTGTCGGGCCTCGCTCAGGTCGTCGAGGGCCGCGGTTTGCAGCGCCTCGATGCCCGCGCACAGCCTTTGCTTGGTTTCGAGGTTCTGCCGCTCCTCGCGGCTGCGGGCCTGGCCGGCCTCCCGTCGGTGCTCGAAAACCGCATCACAGGCGGCGCGAAAGTCGGCCCACAAACGGTTTTCGGCCTTGCGGTCGGCGGGGACCGTGACCTTCCACTGCTGTTGCAGGCGCTTGGTTTCTTCGATGGCCTGGGGGATGTCGTCGCTCGCGGCCAATGCCTGCACCCGCGCGATCAGGTTGCGCCGGTCTTGCAGGCAGCGCTTGCGTTCCGGGTTTAGGCGTTCCTCAAAGCGATCCATCAGCGTCCCGTATTGCTTGATCAACGCGCGCCAGGGCTTGCGGTCCACACGGCCGAGGTTCTGCCAGTCGTTGCGAATATCGCGTTGTTTCTTGACCAGTTCTTTCCAATCTACATGCGACCAGTCCAGGTCGTCGAGATAGCGCCGCTGGGCGGCAATGAACTCGGCGCGGGTGTGGCGGTTGCGCTCGCGCTCGGCGGCCTCCTCCTGCTTGAACGCCCGCACCGGCTCATAGGCCTGGTCCGAGGCGGCTCGGAAGCGTTCCCAAATCGCCTTGGGGGCCGCGGCCCGGGTGCTATCCAGGTGCTTCCATTCCTGTTGCAATTGCTGAATCTGCTCGGCCAAGGTGGTGGGGTGTACGGCGAGGCCCACGAGGTCTTGCATCTCCTTGCATAACCGCTCGCGTTCATTCACCACCGCCCAGTCGCGCCACTGGCACAGCTCGTGGAAGCGCGGCAGCAGTTGCTTAAAGCGCCGCTCCAGTTCGCGGGCGCCGGGTTCCTGCTTGGCCGCGGCGCTCAGCAGGTTGATGCCCTTTTGAATCTTGCCGTGCAGGGCCGAGGCCTGTTTGCTGTCGTCCTCGTCCAGGGCCGCCTCGAAGGCGTCCAGCCATGGCGGCAGTTGGGCCAGCTTATCGGCGCGCTGCCGGCGCTGTTGCTGCAAGCGCCGCTCCAGGTGCGCGGTCAACTCCTGCTCGGCCTTTTGCATCCGCTGACGCGAACCGTCCTCCGGCAGGCTGGCGGCCTTGCGGCTCAGCTTGCCCAACAGCTCCTGCGCCTCTTTTTCGTTGAACAAGCGGCCGTTGTCCAATAGCCGCCGCAGGCGATCCGCCATTTCTTCGGACACCCCGAGGGCGCCCCGGCGTTGGGCCTGAAGCTGCAAGCGTGCGCCTAAGGCGTCGCTCAGGGCGTCGTAGCGCCCCTGCAACGGCCCCAGGTGACGGGCCGGCAGGGCCTCCAGCGCATCCCAGGCCTCGTGCAGGGCCAGCAGGCGTTCGCGGAAGGCCGTGATGAGCGTCTCCGCGGGGGCCTCGCCGGCCTGTTTCAGGTCCTGTTGCAGGGCCTCCAGTTGCCCCAAGGTGTGTTGGTGATCGGCCGCGATGCGCTCCACCGCGGCCGCGGCATGCTGTTGCGTCTGCTTGTCGCGATGGTATTCGGCGGCCGCCGCGAGGTAGAGTTCGCGCGCGCTGGCGTAGCGCTCGCGGCGCCCTGCGGTCACCCATTCGCCGTCGCTCTGCAACAGCCGCGTCCATTGCTGGTGCAAATAGGCGAGGGTGGCGTCGTCTTGTTCCCACTGCTGGCTGCGGCCCAGCGCGGCCACCCGTGCGCACAGGCGCTCGGCCTCGGCGTCCGCCTGCAGCGGGCGCTGTTCGGCGGCCTGCAGGGCATCCAGGCGCTCCTTGGCCAAGCGGTTCACTTGCTTGTCCCGCTTGCGCGATTCGCGGAACACCCGCTCCAGCGCCTCGCGTTGGCTCAAGCGCTCAGCGGCGGCTTGGCGAATCGCCGCGAGCTTGTCGCTGAGCGCGACCTGGGCCAGGATTTCTTGGCGCTGCACCAGCGGCAGGGCGGCCTCGCGCATGGCCCTTTCCGCGGCGTGCAGGGCGACGAATTCGGCGATCTCGGCCCGCGGGCTCTGTTGCAACAGGCGCAGGCGCTCGGCCTCGGGCGTCAGGTGGGGCGCTTCGGCGGGCTCGCATTGGCCGGCCAGCAGCTTGCGGAAACGCGCCAGGGCGAGATCCCGCACGCCGGCGTGCGAGTCCTCCGCCAGGGCATGCGCCAGCGTCGGCAGGTCGCACAGGGTCTGCACCGCCAGGCGCCGGAGGTCGGGGTGGGCCTCCTCGCGCAAGATCTGGCGCAGCTCCTCCAGGTTTCCCGCCGTCAGCGCCTGAATGGCCGGGCGTCGCACCGCAGGGTCTTTGTGTTGCCACTTGGGCTTGATCTTGAATAGGTTCCTAATCATCGGGGCTCTTTTCGAGGTGGATCCATGGTTGGCGTTGTGCGGGCTATTCTCGCAATTTGCGCGCTCCGGCCCAAGCCCTTTCCGAGCTGCGGCGATGTTCTTTTTGCGCCCCGGTCGCGGGAGCCGCGCCAGAAGCCGGTTTCCAGCGCATGAAGCCGCCCCGGAGCGGCCGAATCTGTGATCGAGTAGACAAGTATTCGCTTTCTCCCTGACGCTTGCCGCCGGGCATGCTATCTTCCCAGGCATAGGCAATAGAAACCGTTGGGAAAACGCGCCAATGTTTGAAGGTCGAGATTTCTGCGATGCATTGCGGGCCAAGACCCCGCTGGATCAGGTCAGTGACGACTGTTTCGAGTACCTTTGCGACGAGGCGGCGCCCGAGCGGCTGGATGCGGGCGCGGTGTTGTTCGAGCTGGGGGATCGGGATCCGCATGCGGTTTTCCTGCTGGCGGGCGATATCGAGTTGGAGAGCGAAGACGGCCGAATCTCGCGGATCGCTGCACAGGACGCTTCCGCCCGCTTCGCGCTGGCCAATCTGCGACCGCGGAAATACCGCGGCGTGGTGTGCTCGGAGCAAGCCTGGGTGGGCCGCCTGGACAATGAGCGGCTGGAAAAGTGCATCGCGATGGACCAGCTTGAGAGCGGCCAACATCAGCTAGAAAAGCTCACCGATCTGCCGGTGCGCGAAGAGGACCGCCACTGGATCGTGCAAATGCTGCGCAGCAAGGAATTTATGCGTCTGCCCATCGACAACCTATTGCAGATGGTGGAGCGGGCCGAGGACGTGCCGGTGCAAAAAGGCGACGTGGTGATTCGGCAGGGCGAACCGGGGTTTTATTTCTACCTGGTGGCCGCGGGCCGCTGCAAGGTCAGCCGCCGGGGACCGCACGGCGACATCCTGCTCGACGAGATCGGCCCCGGCGAGCCCTTCGGCGAGACCGCACTCATCTCAGACCAGCCCCGCAACGCCAGCATCACCATGCTCGAAGGCGGCTTCCTGAAACGCATCTCCAAGCTGGACTTCAAGGAACTGCTGGAAAAGCCGATGGTGTCCTGGACCAACGAGGCCCAGGCGCGGGCGTTGCAAAAGCAGGGCGCGGTGCTGCTGGACGTGCGCACCGAGGAAGAAGTGGCCGAAACCCCGATCCTGGGCGCGACCAACATCCCGCTCTTTATGTTACGGGTGAAAATGCGCAAAATGAAACCCGGCGGCCGCTTCGTGACCCTCTGCGACTCGGGCATCCGCAGCGCCACCGCCGCCTTCCTGCTCAAGCAGCAGGGCTTTGACGCCTGGGTGCTGGAAGGCGGAGTGGGGGCGTTCGAGGTTGCCCCTTGATCAATCTCGCTTGGCGGACCGCTGCAAGCACTTGTTAGCAGCGATCTTCCCTGTGATGCCAGATACGAAGCACATAGATTTCCGTTTCGTGTACGAGGGAACGAGCCAGGTAATCCCCAATCACCAAATCGCGCACTACTTCTGGATTCGGCGCCCGTTCAACTTTGGCGCCCAGCAATGGAAACTCTTTCAGCTGAGCGATGCCCTTTACGATGTATTACAGTGTAGCCCCAGGGCTCGAATGGGGCAACGCTTTCAAGCTTCCCACAGCGTATTCGTGTGTCGTCACACTAAGCCTGGACTAGCCGTTGAGTTCCCGCAGCAGTTTGCGCGCCATCCAGGCCAGTAGCGCCACGCCGGCCAGCAGTAGCGCCCATAGCAGGTATTGCTCCCAGGCGATGGGCGGCGGGGGGTGGTTGCCGCCGCCGATGCTTCGCGTTTCGCCCAGGGTGACCGGGCTGGGGGCCTTGCCGTCGGCCTTCAGTTCGTGGATTAAACCGGCGAGGGGGCTGGCGGAGGCGGCGACGGTGGCGCTGCCATAGGCCAGTTCGAACGGCGCTTCGCCCTGGGCGAGGAAGAGGATTTGGTCGGGCGCGTAGGCGACGCGGATACTCGGCAATTCCGATTCGAGCGGGTTTTGCGGGGTGGTGAAGGCGATGCGCCAATAACGGTCGCGGGCGGGGTTGAGGTCGATGGCCTCGCTGTGCCAGTTTTCGCCCTCGATCTCCAGCCGGTATTGGCGAAACCCGCCGCGTGGCTTCCAGGGTCCAGCGGGGGCGGGGCTGGACCACAAGCGCCCCTGGTAGAACAGGCCGGGGGCCGGGGCCTTGAGCTCCAAGCGCGTTAGCGCGAAGGGTCCGCCGGTGTCGAAGCGGTATTCATCGCTTGTTTCATCGGCGGCCGGCGGCCCCAGCTCCAGCCAGTGTGTTTCGGCGGGACGGGTTTGGGTGTCGCGAAATTGGCCCTGGATCGCGGTGAGCAGCGGTCGCTGCTCGGGTTGCAGCCACTCCAGGCGCAGGAAGCGCCGTCGGGTTTGCACCTCGACCCGATCCCGCTTGAGTAGCGCGTCGCCATAGCGCAGCGAGGACAGCAGGCCCTCGCGGGTCAGCGCTCGCCATTGGATTAGGTCGTCGCTGTCGGAGAGGCGGAAGCGGGCCATGAGGTGGCCGTTATCCTCGCCCCAGGCGAAATGCAGCGCGTGCAACGCCAAACGGTCGGCGCCGAGGTCGATGAGATAGGCCCGGGGCGGGTTGACCTCGGCCGGCTGGCTGGGCGGTCGGCTGTCGAGTTGCAGAACCTCGCCCTGGTCACTGCGTTCGAGACGCAGGGAAAGACCGCCCAGCGGCCGTTGCGCGGCCACCGCCCCCGGCAATGGGTAGAAGTCCAGGGCGCGTTGGGAGGCGTCTTCGGTGGTGGTGGAGCGGCCGCCGCGAATTTGCATCGGGACCGCCCGCCCGGCGCCGTTAAAGATGCGGATGTCGCCGAGGTCCGGCCGGCGCAGCTCGCGGTAGATCGCGGGGCTCAGGGTCAGGGCGCGCAAGGAGCCTTCGCCGCCGTGCAGGGTTCGGGCGCTGGCGAAGCCTTCCAGGTCCGCCGCCGGGGCCGGCGAGACCGCACAGAATGCCCAGGCGGCGAAGAAGACTAAACGCGGGTCGATACGCGAAAACAGCTTCATTGCGCCTCCTCTTGATTCGGTTTGCGCGGCGGCAGGGGGGCGAAATAGCCAATGGCCACCAGCAACAGCCCCACCGCCACGAAGGACACGATCCGCTCTAGGGTGCCGCCAGCGGCGAGATCCACCACGAACAGCTTCATCACCACCAGCGCGAGCAGCCCGCTGCCGGTGAGCCACAGGATGCGTCTCCCCAGGCGGGCGGCGGCCAGCATCAGGCCCATGGCGACCAGGGTCCAAAAGACCGAGAGGGAGGCCTGCACCAGGAAGGAGTCGAATAGCGGTTGCGCGCGGTACGGGATCTCCGCCCAGTGGTGCAGCGAGCGCAGCAGCACCGCGGTGATAAAGACGAAGGCCAGGCCGCCGATGATCGCCCAGCCCTTTTGCTGCAACCCGTCCTCCCGCTCGCGGGCGATCGGCAGCCACCAGCGGGCCAGCAGCAACAGGGCGCCGATTTGCACCAAATCCAGCGGGTTGAGCAGGGGCAGATAGGGCAGGGGCGGCGCGGCGGCGTTGCAAGTCAGGTTGGCGAACAGGCTCCAAAGCATCATATACACCGCGAGGATGCCGCCGACCCGCAGCCGGTAGGGTCCGGGGTGGGCGCTCAGGGGCCAGAATCGACCCTGCTGCACCAGCGCCAAGGCCAGCAGCGGCAGCAGCCCCAGATAGACCGGCCGCCAATCCGCCCAGATCGAACCCGACAGCCAATCGCCGAGCCGACTATACCCCTCCCAGGTCAGCAACAGCAGCAAAAACACCGCCCCCGCCACATGCAGTAGGGGCGACACGCCGGATGCGGCTTGCCAACGCTCGAAGCGGTGCAGCAGAAGATAGAAGATCCCCATCGCCAGCGGCCAGGCAAGGGCGCCGAAGGACTCCCCTGGATGATCCCCGTTGGCGAACAGAATGAACGCCCAAAGCGCCAGCAGGGGCAACAGCAGCTGGGCGCTCCAAAACGCCCCGCGCCATGTCCAACGCCGATAGGCCAGGGCGAATCCCAGGCAGGTGAACGCCGACCATAGCGCCAAGGCATGCACCGAATCGGGCTCGGGCAGAAAGTGGTCGAACTGCCAAGCCGCGCCGACCAGCCACCACAATAGTCCCCAAATCAACAACAGCGTCGAAAGCGCATTCTCCCAGCGCCTTTCCTCGCGATAGGCGAGATTCAGCCGCCAGGCGCTGAAGAGGCCGGCAACCGCCACCATGGCGGTGCTGAAGAAGGCGGAATTGAACAGCAGCCATTCGCCGCTGCGGGCAGGGTCGGCCAAATACAGCAGGCCCGCGCCGAGCTGTAACAAGATGCCGAAGACGCGGGCCAGCGGCCGCGACTGCCGCACGCCCACCCACAGGATCCCCGCCCCCTCCAGCGCCCAGGCGGTGGCGCTCCATTGGTTGTCCACCGCGAAGGGGATGGCCAGGGAGGTGAAGATGATCCCCAGGGCCGCGAAGGCCTCCATCAGCGCCTTTAGCTCCGGCCCCAGGCGCCGCCACAGCAGACTGCCCAGCACCAAATAGATGGCGCCCATGCCCAGCGCGCTAAAGGCGATGCCATACTCGAAGCGGTGTACCAGCGCCACCTGGAGGCTGAAGGCGATCAGCGAATTGCCGAATACCAGCGTGGCGTCGATATAGCCCTTCAGCCGCGGCGGGCTGCGCAGCGCGAACAGCACCGATATGCCGAGATAGAGTAGAAAGAACAGGATCAGAAAGGGCTCGGTGGTATCGAACTTCCCGGGGTGGTAATCCAACACGCCCCAGGCGGTGGCGATGCCATAGGTGAAGACGAAACCCAGCCAGTTGAGAAAGCGCCAGGCCCGGAACCAGGCCACGCCGAAGATGCCGAGGTTGAGCAGGGCGTAATAGGAAAACAGCGCCACATGATCGCCGCTGCCGCTGGACACCAGCACCGGCGCGAGGAAGCCGCCGGTCACCCCGAGCACCGCCAGCGCCAGGGTATCCTGCCGCACCGCCAGCACCACCGAGGCCGCGGTCATCACCACCAGCAGCAGAAAGGCCGGTTCCGGCGGCAGGAACTCGTAGAGCGAGAAGGCGGCGAAGACGGTGAGATAGAGCACGCCGATGCCGCCGCCCTGCAAGACCAGACCGAAGTTGGGCCGTCGGAGGCGTTGCCGCCAACCGAAGCCCAGTAGCGCGATGCCGCCCAGCGCCACCCCGCCCAGGCGCAGCTCGACCGGAACCATCGAGCGCTCGGCCGCGTACTTCAGCAAAAAGGCCACGCCGAAGAACAGAATCAATACCCCGATGCGGACAAAGGGATTGCCGCCGATAAAGTAGGCCTTGGCCCGTTGGGCTAACTCATCCAGCCATGCGCCCCCGCGGGCGGAGGCCGGCTCGCCGCCGGTGGCCGCGTCCCAGGCCTCCGGGGACGCGGGGCGCGGCCTCGCGGGGCCGGCGACCGGGCGACGGGGGCGTTTCTTCGAGTGGGCGCCAGGGCGTTCCGCGGCCGGCCCCTGGGTCAGATACTCCTCCAGCGTCGGCGGTTCGGCCGCCGCTCGCACCCGGGAGGAAGCATCCGCCGCAACCGGGGGGCTGCTCGGGGGGGCAGGCCATTCCTCCGCCTCTGGCGCCGACGACTCCGGGCGAGCGTTCGGCGGCGGACGCTGCGCCGCGAATCGTCGATGCAAGCGCTTCAGCTCCGAATCCAGCGCCCGCAGGCGGCGGCCCAGCTCGAAATCCCGCCCCAACAGAAACCCGAGCAAGGCCCCCAGCACCAGGCCCTCCTCGTCCTCGACAATCGCCCCCAAGACCCCGCCAAGGATCGCCAGCACCCAAGTCATGATCAATCCTCCGGAATCATTCTCTTAATAATACCATCAGCGCAGACCTCCCGCCTGACCCCGAAGATACAACGCCCCCCGTTTGCGTACAATGCTGGGATTTCGACCCCGAGTAGAGCGGGGCTCGGGCGGCAGCCAAGCACTCAGCCCTAGCCAGCGGCGTGTCAAACTCGCGTTTGACACGCCAACATATGGACGAACACCGCGTGGATTTTTCGATGCACGCGGGAAGATTTGGTACGATGGAGCGATGACGAGGCCGTTATCGAAGCGGGGCTAACGGACCCGCGCGGTAGTTTTGCCCGCAACGATGATCGAGGCGTCACCCATGTCCCGCACCACTTCGGAAGAGTCAAGCGCAATGCCGAGTATCCCGGAACTCCATGCCCTCAGCGTCGATGAGCTGAAGCAACGTCTGCAACTCCTAGACATCCAAAAGAAACCCGCACGCAAGGCGGAGATCATCGCCGCCCTGGAGGGCGAGCTGCTCTGCGGTCGCATCCAGCGCTATTTGGATCAGCTCGACGACCTGGAGCGCCTGGCGCTGGCGGAGGCGGTCTACGCGCCCGACGGGTGGCTCAGCGGCAGCGCCTTTGTGGCCAAACATGGACAACTGCCCGACTATTTTCAAACCTTCGGCTATCGCTACCGGAGGCAGACGCCTTCCAGCTGTTTGGCGCTTTTTTTCGTGGGTTGGAGCATCCCGCCGGCGTTGAAGGAGCGCCTGTCGTCCCTGGTTCCCCGGCCCGCCGACTTCGAGATGGCGACCCTGGAGGCCGCCGATCCGCCCGCCGAGGTGGAGTTAGCTGGATCCTGGGATCGCTCCAAAGGCAAGAAAAAAATGGAGGCCCTGGTGGTGCGGGAGATGGAGGCGATCGCCCGCCATGACCTGAACGCCCTGTTGCACATGACCGAGGCCGGGCGGATCTCGGTCAGCGCCAAGACCCACCTGCCCAGCGCCGCCACCCTGCGGCGAATCGAAGAACAGTTGCTCGGCGGCGACTACTATACCCCCGACCAGGAGGTGGAGCTGAAGCGCTACGAGGGCGGGGCGATCCGCCCCATTCGCGCCTATGCCTGGCCCCTGCTGCTGCAATCCGGCGGGCTGGCCAAGGTGGACGGCAACAAACTGGCCCTCACGCCCAAGGGCAAGCGCCTGCGCGCCAAGCCCTTCGAGGAGGTCATGCGGGAGCTGTATCGCGGCTGGCTGAGCCGGGGCATTCAGGATGAGTTCCGCCGCATCGACCTGATCAAGGGCCAGACCAGCAAGAAGCGCCCCCTCACCGCCGTCAAGGAGCGGCGGGAGGCGGTTTCCGAGATCCTCGAATCCTGCCCGCAAGAGAAATGGTTCTCCATCGACGAGCTGTTTCGTTTCATTCGCGCCGAAGAGTTCGATTTCACCCTGGCCCGCGACCCCTGGCGGCTCTATGTGACGGATGCCAATTACGGCGTGCTGGGGGAGGGCGGCTATTTGTTCAAGATCCTCGAAGGGCGTTACCTCATGGTCTGCCTGTTCGAGTATCTGGCCACCCTGGGGATGGTCGATGTGGCCTATACGCGGCCCTATTGGGCCCGTGACGATTTTCACGACCTGTGGGGGGTCGACGAGCTGCACTTTCTCAGCCGCTATGACGGGCTGCACTATCTGCGCCTCACCCCCCTGGGGGCCTATTGCCTGGGCCTGAGCGAGACCTATAGGCCGCCGGTGCGCGAGGCGGAGGCGCTGTTTCGCATCGACGATCAACTCACCGTACAACTGCTGCGTTCCGCCGATCCGGGAGAGACCCTGGTGCTCGATCAGTACGGCCAGCCCCTGGGTCCCGGGGAGTGGCGACTCTCCCCGGGCTCGCTGCTGGAGGCGATGGAACAGGGCCATGACCTGGCGCTGTTCGAGGAGTTCCTCCAGCAAGGCTGCCAGGGGTCCTTGCCCGACGCCGTTCTTCAGTTGCTGGAGTCGGCGAGGCAGCGGGCCTCGGCGCTCATCGATCAAGGCCCCGCAAGGCTGCTTCAGTGCCACAGCAGCGCCCTGGCGAAACTGTTGGCCAGCGAACCCGCCACCGCCCCCCACTGTCACCTCGCCGGGGAGCGGCTGCTGGCGGTGCCGGCCCGCTCGGAGAAGGCGTTCCGCCAGGGCCTGCGGCGACTCAACCTGCTTTGGCCCACATAGAAATCGGGTTTTTTATGTCCACTCCTTCTGACGATCCGCTCATCAGCCGTTACCTCGACCAGCCCCCGGGCGTGCGCCGCCTGCTTCAGGTGGTTTCGGTCTTCTATCGACCGATGGCGCAAACGTCCATCAACCAGGCCCTGGGCCAACTCGGCTGGGATGACACCCCGTTGGACCCGACCCTGCGCAAGCGATTGCTGGACGAGGGCATGCTACAGGCCAGCGGCAACTACTACGCCTGTGCCCCGGCCATCGTGGAGCTGGCCAGCCGGGAGCTGGTGAAGGCGGGGCGGTTCGCGGCGGTGGAACAGGTCACCGCCCCGTTGGCGAAAAAGGCGAAGAGGCTGTCGGAACGGGAGGCCAAGACCCTGGGGCGGCGCCTTCAGCTGCGCACGGCCCTCTACAACGGGCGGTTCGGCGAGCTGTTTCAGTCCCTGGAGGCGAACGACCGCTGGGACAGACTGACGCCCGAGGCCACCGAGCCCCTGTATCGCATCCTCACCAGCCCGCTGGATCGGGACTGGCTCGCCACCCTCCCGCCCGAGGTGCGCCACCAGGGGCTTGAGCCCATGCTGGATGAGGGGGCCTGGGCGCTGGCGGATCACCAACAGGACTGGGAGCTTTACCAGGAATTGCTGGGTGAACGGCCCCATCCGGCGGTCACCCGAACCCTGGTGGAGCAGTTCCTCTGGCGGGGCCAGTTGGCCGAGGCGGAGGCCCTGGCCCCCAAGGGGGCCGCCAAGGAGGACCTGCCCCTCACCCTGTGGATCGCCTTCCTGCGGGGCGACTATAAGGAGGCGCTCAGCCTGGGCGAGACCCTGCTGGGCCTGCTCAACAAGGGGCGCCGCAAGAAGGTCGGCATCCCCGCTCTGCCCGGTCTGTTTCACTGCCTGTGCCTGATCCGCCAAGGGGAGGGTGCCGGCTATAACGCCGCCCTCGAGCAGTTGACCACCCTGGCCAAGTCGGCCGATGGTCACCTGGATTCCACCTACCGCGAATTGCACGAAATGGTGGAGTTGTTGACCCACCGAGTGGACCCGGAGGATCTGCTCTACCTGGATAGCCGTCTCTACGATGACGCCCCCTACCCGGTGCTCTTCTTTTGTCTCATCCTGCGCTGGTTGGGGCGCAAGCCCGCCAAGGCCCTTCTGGGCCTGCTGGAACGCCACCACCAGACCGCCGCGGCCCATGGTTATCGCTGGTATGCCCGTGAATCGGGCCTGCTGCTCGGGCAAGCGGACGATCCCGCCTTCGAACAGCCCCCGTTGCTCCATCTGCTGAAACCCGATCCGCCCTGGCGACGCGCCTTGCGCGCCCTTCACTCCCTGGCGGAAACCAAGGACCAGGGCAAGCCCGCGGAGCAAGAGACGGGGGGGCACGACCTGCGCATGAGTTGGCGCCTGACTATCGCCTATGGCGACTGCACCCTGGAGCCGCGAGAGCAGAAGCGTTCCAAGAAGGGTTGGACCGCCGGACGCCCCGTCTCCCTCGAACGCCTCGCCAAACATCCCGATGAGTTCAGCTACCTGAGCGCCCATGACCGCCGCATCTGCGGGGCCATTAAGGCCCACACCACTTACGAGCACTATGGGACCTATCCCCGCACCAGCTATACCTTGAGCGGCGCCCGGGCCCTGAGCCTGGCCGAGGACCACCCCCGCCTGGTGTGGAGCGACGACCCGAACCAGCCAGTGGAGGTGGTCCGCGGAGAGCCGGTGGTGGAGGTGAAACGCACCGCCAAGGGACTAAAGCTAGCCATCAACCCCTACCCCCGGGAGGGGACCACCCTGAGCCGCGAGGGCGCCAGCGTGCGCATGGTGGTCTGCAACGCCCAGCACAAGCGGATCGGCGAAATCCTCGGGCACGGCGGCCTGGAACTGCCCCGCGAGGCCGAGGCGGAGCTGCGCGCGGGCATCGCCGCCATCGCCCCCCTGGTGACCATCCACTCGGACGTGGGCGCGGCCAATACCGACGCCGCCGAGACGGAGGCGGACGCCAGCCCCGTGGTGCAGCTCTCGCCCCGGGGCGTAGGCCTGACGGTGGAACTCTGGGTGCGTCCCCTGGGCGACCAGGGACCCCAATTCCACCCCGGCGAGGGGCATCAAAACGTCCTTACCGAGATCAAAGGCCAGCCGGTGCAGTGCCACCGCCGACCGGAACGGGAGCTGCAACGCGCCCAATCGCTGCTGGAGGCCTGTCAGGAGCTGGACCCCGGCCTGGGCTGGCAATGGCAGCTGGAAGACCCCCAGCGCGCCTTGGCCACCCTGGAATGCTTGCAGGCCATGGACGGGGTCAAGGTGGAGTGGCCCAAGGACAAGCGCTGGCGCCTGCAAACCCTGCACGACCCCAAGGGGTTTCACCTGGAGATTCGCAAACAACGGGATTGGTTCGCCCTCGACGGCGAGCTGCGATTGGACGAGGATCGCGTCGTCTCTCTAAGTGAATTACTTAACCTGCTCGACCAATCCCCGGGTCGCTTCATCCGCCTGGGCGAGGAAGAGTTCATCGGCCTCACCAGCGAGCTGCGCCGCCGCCTCGCCCTGCTCGCCGACCTGGGTCGGGGCGGTCGCCTCCACCCCCTGACCGCCCCCCTGGTGGAGGAACTCAGCGACGGCATGGGGCTCAAGGTCGCCAAGGCCTGGCGGGAGCGGCTGGCCCGGCTGCGTCACGCCGAGACCCTGGCCCCGCCACCGCCCGCCACCCTGCAAGCCGAGCTGCGCGACTACCAGCTCGAAGGCTATCACTGGCTCACCCGGCTGGCCCACTGGGGCGCCGGCGCCTGCCTCGCCGACGACATGGGCCTGGGCAAGACCCTCCAGGCCCTGGCCCTCATCCTGACCCGCGCCGCCGACGGCCCCACCCTGGTGCTGGCCCCCACCTCCGTATGCGGCAACTGGCTCGCCGAGGCGACCCGCTTCGCCCCCGCGCTGCGCCTGCACCGCTTCGGCCCCGGCGACCGCCAGGCCATGTTGGAGGGCCTCGGCCCCCACGACCTGGTGGTCTGCAGCTACGGCCTGTTGCAGAGCGAAGAGGAGCGCCTGGCCGCCGTCCCCTGGCACACCCTGGTGGCCGACGAGGCCCAGGCCCTCAAAAACCGCCTCACCAAGCGCTCCCGCGCCGCCCGTCAACTTCAGGCCGAATTCCGCCTCATCACCACCGGCACCCCCATCGAAAACCATCTGGGCGAGCTGTGGACCCTGTTCGAGTTCATCAACCCGGGGTTGCTGGGCACCCAGAAGCAATTCGACGAGCGCTTCGCCCGCCCCATCGAGCAACAGCAAGACGCCGGCGCCCGCCGACGCCTGCGCCAACGACTCCGCCCCTTCATCCTGCGCCGCCTCAAGAGCGACGTACTCACCGAACTCCCGGCCCGCACCGAGATCACCCACCAGGTGGAACTCGACGACGAAGAGATCGCCCTCTACGAGGCCCTGCGCCGCCAGGCCCTGGAACGCATGGCCAACGCCGACCTCGCCCCCGGCGAGCGGCGCATCAAACTCCTGGGCGAAATCATGCGCCTGCGCCGCGCCTGCTGCCACCCGCGCCTGGTGCTGCCCGAGGCCCAGATGGAGGGCGCCAAGCTGCGCGCCTTCAGCGAAATCCAGCGGGAACTGCGCGCCAACGGCCACCGCGCCCTGGTCTTCAGCCAATTCGTCGATCACCTCAGCATCCTGCGCCAGCACCTGGACGGCGAGGGGATTGGCTACCAATACCTGGACGGCAGCACCCCGGCCAAGGCCCGTCAGGCGGCGGTGGAGGCCTTTCAGGCCGGCGAGGGCGAACTGTTCCTCATCAGCCTGCGCGCCGGCGGCACCGGCCTCAACCTCACCGCCGCCGACTACGTCATCCACATGGACCCCTGGTGGAACCCGGCGGTGGAAGACCAGGCCACCGACCGCGCCCACCGCATCGGCCAACAACGCCCGGTCACCGTCTACCGCCTGGTGACCGCCCACACTATCTTCGGGCGGGGGTTGAGTCTGCGCCGACCCGGCAATAGCGGCGATGGGCGAAGGGGCTCCAGCAGTCCTCGAAGATAGGCGATATCCGGTCACCCCCGTGCCCGTCATTCTGTGCGGCTCCTATGCAGGATTCAGACCTGTTTGAGCCAGGAGGCCGGGTATGCCTATAATCTCGGTATTCTCTAAGGCGAGGAGCAACTGATGTCCGCCATCCCGAAGATCGACGAACAAACCTATCTGGAGCAGGAGCGACGCGCCGAAACCAAGAGCGAGTTCATCGACGGTGAGATCTTCGCCATGACCGGCGCGTCGCCGTCGCACAATCTCATTGCCGTGAATATCGCTGCCGAACTGCGGGGGCGGCTGAAAAAACGCCCTTGTCGCGTCTACTCCAGTGATCAGCGGGTCAGGGTTGACCAGGGTTATCTCTACCCGGATGTCAGCGTAGTCTGCGGTGAGCCCCAATATTTCGATAACGACAACCTGCTCAACCCGACGCTGATCATCGAAGTGCTGTCACCCAGCACCGCGGATTACGATCTCGGCGGCAAGTTCGCCCGCTATCGTCGGATTCCCGCCCTCAAGGAGTATCTGCTGGCAGCCCAGGACCGCTACGCGGTGATCCATTTTCTGCGCCAGGACGATCACCACTGGCTGATGACCGAGCTGGAAGGGGCGGATGCGGTGCTGGAGCTTCCGACGGTCGGATGCCGCCTGCCGTTGGCGGAGATCTATGACAAGGTGTTCGAGGACACGGCGTAGGTTGGGCTGTGGAACGAATGCTAGCTCAAAGCAGCCTTGCCGGCGCCGGCGAGGAGGGGGGCGCCCTCCATTGATCGGCCGTCTCTTCGGCAACAGGGACCCCGAGTCCGCCGTCGGGCGGATCGGCGACGCCATCTGGAGTGAGCTGCTGGAGGCCTATCCCCTGTTCGACGGCTTCGGCCAGGAGCAATTGCAGCGACTGCGCCGCCTCGCCGAACGGTTTCTCGACGACAAGGTCTTCTTCGGCGCGCGGGGTTTCGAACCGGAGCTGGAGCACTGCATCGCCGTCGCCGCCCAGGCGGTGTTGCCGGTGCTCGAACTCGGCTACGAGTGGCTCGAAGGCTGGCATGAGGTGGTCCTCTACCCCGCCGAATTCATCGTCGAAGGGGAGGCGATGGACGAAAACGGCCTGGTCCATCGCTTTCGGGATATTCGCGCCGGCGAGGCCTGGCAGAGCGGGCGGCTGGTGCTTTCCTGGAACGACGTTTGGGGCGACGGCTCGCTGGATGGCTACAACGTGGTGATTCACGAAATCGCCCACAAGCTCGACGAGCGGGACGGTGCGCTGGATGGCACGCCCCCTCTCCATCGCGACATAGACCGCCAGGCCTGGATCGATCACTTCACTCAGGCCTTCGAAGAGCTGCACCGGATCCTCGAGGCCGACGCCGAACCCTTCATCGACCCCTACGCCGCCGAATCCCCCGCCGAATGCTTCGCCGTCTTTAGCGAGGCGTTTTTCGAAACGCCGGATTTTCTTTCCGCCTATTATGGCGAGTTGTACGGGGTGCTGCGAGCCTTCTATCGGCAGGATCCGCTGCTGCGTTTTGGCTCTGAAAGGAAAGGAAAGGACAGGATTGACGGGATTCGCTAAATGGGCGGGAGGGACAATTGGAGTATACGCCTTGGCGTGTCATTCGCGGCTGGGCGAAGACAGCCCCCGCAGCCGGATCGATAACCGTTGCCGGACCGAAGCCCGGGCGCCGGGCAGCGGAGTTCGAACTTCAGTTCGTGCTGGCTCTAGGCTGTCGAAATGCGGAATCACCCGGATTTTCAAGGCTTCCATGAACGCCAGTAAACAGTCGGACATACAGCAACTTACGATAACGACAGAAAGCAGGAAACCGGGAAATTGGGTTGGACAAATCGTGTTGCTGTGTCTTGTGTAAGTTATTGAATTTTCTGGCGGCCACCCATAATTCGGGGTGCGGACCAACTTATCGATAGATTTTTATCGATTTTTCATTTCGACAGCCCAGTTCCACCGTGCCGGTAAATCTGATGTAAAAACTTCCCTGTCTTGCATGTCTACTCACTTTTGAGTAACAACTTAATCATTGTTTCAGCAAAACGTTGCGCTCAGTCGCGCGAGGCGCTAGCGTCGGTTGGCGCGACTTGTTGGGTCGCGACAGTGCTGACCTTCGGTTTACGCGGTGGAAATGCGACTATGCGCTCAGGATGCGCGGCTTGCTTTGCCATTAAATCTTTGAAGATATCATTTATGTCGTTATTGAGCTGGCGGGCGTACTCATTTCTGAGCGCTCGTGTTTCCGCGACGATAGGATCTTGCCACATGATCAAGGCTCCATTAGTTCAAGAGGAGTGCAGATGATTGGCGGTTCGTAGCCAAGCGCCCTGCATGTGTCCTCAATTTTTGGCCGAGTGTGCGCGTTTGCAATATGCGTACAGTTCCAAGTAAGCAGATACGCGACGCCGTTCACCGCTGCTATGGCTACATGATACGCGTCCGCTTCCGCCTTACTCTGGAAGCGCATGGCTCTCGATTAGCGCTTGCGCCAGTGCTCGGGCACCTTCCGAGATTTGAAGCAAGGAAAGGTCCGCGATGGCGGCCAAGCGGCGATGTGAAGCTTCTGTATGGCCTCTGCTTGCTTCCGATATTACGAGATCAGATGCGACGATGGTGTAGTTCGGCTTACATGTTTCCCACCATTCGGTCGTCGTGTTCTGATTTGCCATCGCCCGCAAGTCATTGCTCGGTCGAGCTGTCAAATAGCTGATAATCGACGTTTCAACGTAAACGGTTTCCTTCACTGGGAATGCCTACTTGCGTTTGAAGCCCAACAGTGTATTTCGTGTGACGTCACACTAAACCCATAACATCCTATCCCCATCAGCCAGGATTGTAAAACCCGACAAAACCTTTGTCTTCCTCCGCGCCCTCTGCGTCCGACAAGATCAGCCCCCAATCCACAACGATTCCAGCCGAGCCTGAAGCAGCCCGGGAAACCGCTTGTACCAGGTGGCGTTCAGCGGGGAGGGGTGGGGCAGGGGGTGCAGGCGGATGCTGCGGGCTTGGTCGTCAGGGCCTTGCAGCTCCCACTCCAGGCTGGCCTCGAAGCGGTCGGGGCGGGCCCAGAAGGCCTCCAGCTCGGTGCGGTCGGGTTTATTACGGCCGATGCCGAACCAGAGGAAGGCCTCGCGGCCCAGGGTGATGATTTCGCGGCCTTGCCAGGCGTCTAGCAGTAAGTCGGCCACTAGGGGTTGGAAGCGTTTTTTGGCCTTCATGGGCCAGGCCTTGTTGCCGATGGGCTTGTAGGGCAGGGTGTTGGCCCAGAAGAAGCGTTGGCCGACGGTGACCGAGGCCTCGAAGTCTGGCAGTTCCACGCCGTGGAGGTGGCGGTGCAGCACGCCGCGCACCTTTTGCCCGCCAGTGCCGATGAAGGGCAGGTGGTGGCGCACCTCTTCCCGCCCCGGGTCGCGGCCGAAGAAGGCGATGGCAGCGTCCGGATTGCCTTCGCCGATAATGGGGTCGAGCGGGTCGCGGCCGTATTCGGCGTAGATGGCGCGGTCGATGGTTTGCAGCTCGGCGGCGGCCTCGCGGAAGGCGTGCAGGCGTTGTTCGGGGGTCATTCGGCGGGTCCCTCGGGTGCGTTGTCGAGCGCGGCGCCGACCAGGTCGAGGATCAGCCGCACGGCGGTCTGGGCGGTGACGCCGGTGGGGTCGAACAGCGGGTTCACTTCAACCAGGTCCATGCCCACGACTTGGCCGCGGCTCGGCAGGCCGCGCAGCAGGGCGCTCATTTCGTCGAAGCGAATGCCGCCCAGCTCTACGGTGCCGGTGCCGGGGGCCAGGGCGGGGTCCATGGCGTCGATGTCCAGGGTGATATAGAGGTGTTCGGATTGGGGGATCTGTTGCAGCGCCCATTCGACCCCGTGGCGGCGCAGGGCCTCGGTGGTGATCACGGCGGCCCCGAGGCGCTTCGAGGCTTCGAGGCCGCCCTTGGCATTGGCTAGGCCGCGCGGGCCGATTTGAATCACCCGCTCGACGAAGGGCAGGGCCATCACCTGGGGCAGCCATTCGCCATGGGTCAGGCGCTTGGGGTCGCTGCTGCCGTAGCTGTCCAAATGGGCGTCGAACTGCACCACCGTCAGGCGGGGCAGGTCCATATAGGCGCGGATGACCGGAAAGGCGATGGAGTGATCGCCGCCTAACACCACCGGGAAGGCCCCGCGCTTGCGGATGCGATGCACCGCCAGGGTGGTGCGGGCGGAGGTGTCCGCCGCCGAATAGGGCGAGACGTTCACGTCGCCCAGGTCGGCCCAGGTGCGCCCCTTGAGGACTTCGGTCTCGCCATCGATATAGAAGAAGCCGCCCTCCCGCGCCCAACTGTAGTTCAGCGATTGTTCGCGGATCTCCTTGGGTCCGTAACGGGTGCCGGGGCGCATGCTGGTGCCCTGGTCATAGGGCACGCCGAGCACCGCGATGTCGGCGTCGAGCTTTTCAATCTCGGTGACATGGGGGGCGCGCAGAAAGGTGCGAATGCCGCCGAATTCCTGGAGATCGGTGACCAAGGGGTTGTCGGCGGCGTATAGCGCCTGGGCCGCGATAGCGAGCCAGAGAAAGAGGTAACGCAGAGGACGCAGAGGAACGCGACGGGCGCAGAGGGGTTGTTTTTGCTTCATTACGGGTTCGCGGGAAAACCAGGGGAGAATGAATGCTCGGGCAACTAGGGTATCTTTCAAAGCATGCGCAGGAAACACCGGAGGGCATTGGAAGCTGTTTTTACCGACCCGGTGAACGGCAACATGGAATGGTGGAAGATGGAGGCGTTGTTGCTTGGTCTGGGGGCGCAGCGCACGGAGCGGCCCGAATCGGGAGTAAGCTTCGTTCTGCACGGGGTGCGAGCGGATTTTCACCGCCCGCATCCCGATAAGGCGGCCTTGCGATACCGGCTCAAGGATACCCGAAGGTTCCTACAGCAAGCAGGTGTACGGCCATGAACTCTTTGAGTTACAAGGGCTATACCGCCCAAGTCGAGTACGATGAAGACGACCGTATTTTCGTCGGCCATCTGGCCGGTATCGATGATATCGTCGGCTTTCATGGGATGAACACCGCGGCGTTGGAGCAGGCGTTTCACGAGGCGGTGGACAGCTATCTGGCGATTAGCGACGAGACGGGGCGACCGGCGCAGTCGCCTTATACCGGCGAGCTGACGCTGCATATCTCGCCCGCTGTTCATGCCGCGGTGGTTGCGGCTGCCGAAGGCCACGGCAAGAGCATCGACCAGTGGGCGGCCGAGGTGCTGGAGAGGGCGGCCGGGAGATAGGCGAAGAGATAACGCAAAGGGCGCAAAGAGTGTATGTGCATAATTGATAAAGAACTCCGCGTCCTCTGCGTTCCTATGCGGCATGTGATCCGACTCTACGGCGTCTGATCTGCCCCCAGCCGATCAGCCCCGCCAGCAGCAGCGGGGGGATGAGGAACCAGTCCTTGTTCGGCTGCGGCAGCGCCTCTTCGAAGCCCAGCACCCGTAGCGCAAAGCCGGGGACTAGCCCCACCTCTTCCGCCGGGCTCATAAAGCCGATGGTCTCGATGCGCAGGGCCTCGCCCGCGGGCTCGGTAACCAGGCCGAGCTTGTCCAATACCTGATTCGCCGCGCCCGCGGGGCGCTGGAAGGCCAGGGTGCGCTGGGTGACCTCGCCGGCGTCCCCTTCCACCTCTACGATGAGCTTGAAGGTGTCGCCGGCCTGCCAGCTCTCGGCGGCCTGGGTGAATTCCGCGGCCGGACGGGTCTGGTTCGGCGGGTAGACCAGGTCCAGCCAGAAGCCTGGGCGGAATAGGGAGAAGGCGATTAGCAATAGGGCGCCCACCTCCCACCAGCGGCATTTGGTCAGCCACCAGCCCTGGGTCGCGGCGGCGAATAGCAGCATCGCGGCCAGGGAGGAGGCCAGCACCAACACGAACTCCAGGATGCTATCCACGCCGATCAGCAGCAGTTCGGTATTAAATATGAAGATAAAGGGTAGGATGGCGGTGCGTAGGTCATAGTAGAAAGATTGCAGGCCGGTCTGAATGGGGTCGGCGCCGGAGATGCCCGAGGCGGCGTAGGCGGCCAGCCCCACCGGCGGGGTGTCGTCGGCCAAGATGCCGAAATAGAACACAAATAGGTGAATCGCCACCAGCGGGATGTCCAGCCCGTGAGACGCCGCCAGTTGGGCGATCACCGGGGCCATTAGGGTGGACACCACGATGTAGTTGGCGGTGGTGGGCAGGCCCATGCCCAGGATCATGCAAATCACCGCGGTGAGCACCAGCATCAGCGGCACCGAGCCGAAAGACAGGATCTCGACCAAATCCCCCAGCACCTGGCCGATGCCGGTGAGGCTGACGGTGCCGACCACGATGCCGGCGGTGGCGGTGGCCACGCCGATGGGGATCATGTTGCGCGCACCGTCGCGCAGGGCGACCACGAAGTCTTGCCAGCCTGCCCGCCAGCCGGGCATTAACGGCTGGCCGCTAAACAGCCTTTTCAGCGGCCTTTGGGTGAGCAGAATCGCCACTAGCAGCAGGATGGCGTAAAACACCGCGGTGGCCGGCGACAGCCGCAACAGCATGAGGCACCAAATCAGCACCACGATGGGCAGCAGAAAGTGCAGGCCGCCGCGCAGGGCCTCGCCTGGGGTGGGCAGTTGCGTGCCGTCGAGCTGCTCGGCGTCCAGTTGATCCGGCAGCGGGTGGCGCGCCTCCAGGTACATCAGCCCCACATAGCCGCTCAGGATTAGCGCCCCGTTGGCCCAAAAGGCGTAATCGCCGCTCAGGCGCGTGACCAAATCGACCGCCAGCCAGGCGACGAAGGCGAACACCGCCAGCCCCGACAGCGAGAGCCCCCAGCCCAGCAGTTTGGCCCGCCAGGGCCGATAGGGCAGCGGATGCCCCTGCATGCCCGCCTTCACCGCCTCCAGGTGCACCACATACATCAGCGCGATATAGCTCAACAGCGCCGGCAGCAGGGCGTGTTTAATCACCTCTAGGTAGGAGATGTTTAAATACTCCACCATTAGAAAGGCCGCGGCGCCCATGACCGGCGGCATTAACTGGCCGTTGGTGGAGGCGGCCACCTCGATGGCCCCGGCGCGAAAGCCCGGAAAGCCCACCTTCTTCATTAACGGAATGGTGAAGGTGCCGGTGGTGACCACGTTGGCAATCGAAGAGCCGGAGATCATGCCGGTGAGGCCCGAGGCCAAAACCCCCGCCTTGGCCGGTCCGCCCCGCAGGTGGCCCACCAGCGAATAGGCCACACGAATGAAGTATTGCCCGCCGCCGGCCTGTTCCAGCATGCTGCCGAAGAGCACGAACAGGAACACGAAACCGGCGGAGACCCCGACGGCGACGCCGAACACCCCCTCGGTGCCCAGCCATTGGTGGGACGCCACCCGTTCCAGCGAGGCCCCCTTGTGGGCCATTACATCGGGCAGCCAGGGGCCGGCGAAGGTGTAGCCCAGGAACACCAACGCGATAATCGTCAACGGCCAGCCTAGGGCGCGGCGGGTGGCCTCCAATAACAGCGCCAGCCCGACCACCGCCACGCCAATGTCCAATTGGGTGGGGTCGCCGGCGCGGCCGGAAAGGCCTTCGTAGAATAAAAACAAATAAAGGGCGCAAAAGGTCGCGAGCAGGCCCAGCGCCCAGTCGATTAGCGGGATTCGATCCGTCGCGCCCTGGGTCCGCCAGGGAAAGGAGAGAAAGACCAAAAAGATCGCAAAGCCGAGATGGATGGAGCGGGTTTCGGTGTCGTTAAACACGCCGAAGCCGAATGCATAGGGGATGGGCGAGGCTACCCACAACTGAAACAGCGACCAAAGGATGGCCGTACCGGAAATAACCCGCCAATGCCAGCCTTTCGGATGGCGGCGGCCGATTTCCTCGGCTACGAAGCTTGCCTGGGTCTCTTGCATTAGTCAGGCTACTTGGGCCGTAATGAGTAGATTCTTCCCGCCGATTCCGCCGCACAGCGGATCTAGGCGACGGCTGAGTGGAAACAGGATGCGGTCATAAAAACGCACCGCGGCGGGGCTTAGCCTGACACGGCCCCGGGACACCAGGTTATGCGCCAGGGTTACGGGGTAGCCTAAAGAATCCGCGTAGACTGCATGCAGGACGCGAAACCCCGCCTTATGCACCAGCGCCGCCAGCGGGTCCTTACGATACCTGCGCAGGTGCCCCACCGCATGATCGAGCGGACCGAAGAGCTGCTCGAAGGCGGGCACATAGAGGAACAGCCGCCCATCTGGCTTGAGCGCACGCCGCATGGCGGCCAGGGCCTCCAGATCGTCCGGGATATGCTCCAAAACGTTTAGCGAATAAACCCCGTCGTACCCGCCATCCGCCAATTGCCCCTGCGTCATGGCCACGGAAAACCGCTGTTCGGTGAGATGCCCATGCAGCTCCGGGTCGGGTTCCAGGCAGTCCACCGAATAACCCGCAGAGCGCATAGCCTTGGAGAACAGGCCGCGCCCGGCGCCGAAATCCAGTAACTGCAAGGCCCCGGGCGGCCCGAAGAAGCCCTGCATCTGCTGCAGCAGAAAACGCTGGTATAACTTGGCGTCTTCAAGAGACTCCAGGATTTGATGCCCGGAGTAGGGGATGCCGGCGGCGTCCGCTGATTTTTCTCGATTCATTGGCTCACCTGGCAAAAAAACCGTATTTAATGATGCAGTAAATGGCCCTTAGCCCATCTCGCCACCCGATTTTCTTGCCTTCGGCATAGGTGCGGCCATAGTAGGAAATCCCGGCCTCATAAAAGATAAACCCCCTTCGCGCCAGCTTGGCGGTGATTTCCGGCTCGAAACCAAACCGGTTTTCCTCGATTTGAATGGACTGAATCACCTCCCGTTTGAACACCTTATAGCAGGTCTCCATGTCGGTGAGATTGAGGTTTGTGAACATATTGGAGAGCAGGGTCAGGAAGCGATTGCCCATCATGTGCCAAAAATACAGCACCCGGTGGGGCCGACCGCCCATGAAGCGCGAGCCGTAGACCACGTCCGCGCGCCCCTCTAGAATGGGCTGAATCAGGAACTTTAGTTCGCGGGGATCGTATTCCAGGTCCGCATCCTGCACCGCCACGATATCGCCGGTGGCGGCCTCAAAGCCGGTGCGCAACGCACAGCCCTTGCCGCAGTTTTGGGGATGCAGGATCAACCGGTCCACCTGATCCGCCAGCTCACCTTGCAGCAGATCCCGGGAGCCGTCGGTGGAACCGTCGTCCACCACGATCACCTCGATATCGCCGAGGCCGGCATCATGAATTGCATTCAAGATGCCTTTGATGGTGTCGTTTTCATTAAAGCAAGGGATGATTATAGACAGCATAATAATGGGTTTTAATCGTTGGGTTGCGGTTTTCGGAGATCGATGATCACTCGGTTATCCGACTTTGCTATTGTGCTGTAAATGTTTGTCATTTGTTGCAGTTTCTCATCGGCCTCAGTCGGTTTGCGGGGAGGGCTATATATAAAATAATCTATATTGTTATCCACAAGATAGTCCCTGATGGCATGGGCGCTTTCGTGTAATGGGATCCCCGGGGGCGGACTTACTGGGCCTGGAGCATCCATAACGTATATTGAATTTCTTTTGAAGTCCAACAAAAAAGGCATATCAATGAATGCGAGAATCGTCGTTCCTTCCTCCGCTTTATATTGAAGTTCCAGCAGCTCGGCTCGTGTGGTATGCGTTTGGCGGGCGGAATCCCCCTGCGAATGCAGCAGCATAAACCATTGGTTGGTGGATTTCAATTTTATTTCAGAGTAGTGTGCGCCTAGCGTGAAGGCAATCACGGAAAAGACAGCCGCTTTTTGGCTAAAGCCCTTGTTTATCTTTTGGGGCGGGTTCGCGGCAATGAGTTCAATGCTGGAAAATATCAATGCGGCGATTGCGAAGGAAAAGACATGACGTCCAGTATGATAGAAGCCGTAAGTGTTTACCGTCAAGATGACCAAAGAGGCGATAAGTGTTCCAGTGAGCGCGATGGCAGCGGTTTTGTGCGGCGGGCGAAGCTGGTGGCGTTGGCTTGCTATAATAAGCAGCAACGCAGTGCACCCTGTGATGATGGGGAGCGCAAAGAGTTCGAGTATGCTCTTGGCGGACTGTTTTAGGTCTGAAAGGATATGAAAGGATTCCTTGGGGGCGTGGTATCCATGCCCGAATATTGGGTATAGGAGAGTCCCAGAGCTTTTGTGCATAGCTAGCATCCATGGGGTCAGAAATATTAAAGTGATTAGTCCTGCGAGCAGAAGAATGCCCACCCTTTTTGTGATGCTGGTTTTTGTCGGGGTTACGATGAAGTATAAGGTGGTGATTATGGCAACCGCCGGAATATGCGAAGATTTTGCCGAGGATAATGCAGCGGCGACTATGGATATTAGTAGGGCTATCGAAAGCCAATTTCTTGCCTCGGAGATATCGCTATCAGATGTCTTGTATGGGTTTGTTGCTTGTAGGGTTCTAAGTAATGCATAAAATAGTGCAGCACCCGATATTACGCTGGTGGTGTTTACTACTGGCCATGACATTAAGGCAATAAAGAAGAGTATGCCATAAAGCTGGGCTTTGGAAAGGCTTCGTTCTTTTGCGTGGTTTGCGGCGAGTAGGAAAAAAATGATTAATCCAAGCCCCCATTCGAATGCGTTTAATCGGGAGATGGGGAGGAAAGATTCGGCTAATGCTAAGTAGAAACTTTGTCCGCCAAGTGCGCTTACAAGCCTACGGGTGTTATAAGGGTCGGCGCCGATTTCGCCGGTTTGGAGCATTTTTTGGGGGAATACGAGGTAGGCATAGTAGTCGTCGTCGGGGTTGAATATGCTCGCCCACCGTGTGCCTAGGTTGGAAATCAGTGGGGCAAGCACTAGTGCGGCAAGTACAAAAAGTACGATTATCTTGGTTCTGTGATTATTGGCATGTTTTAAGATTACACGCATAGACCAGCCGGGGTTGGCCGTAGTTAGATTCCAGTTGATGGTTTTTAAATAAGCCAAGAAAGCGATAAATCCTAGTATTACATAGCCAAATATTATGCTTTTTGAAATCAGCCCCAGTACATTGAGTAATCCCCCAATAATGGGTGTAAAGGCTAAGCCCCAGGACGCAAAGAGAGCGGCGGAACCGATTCTTCTCAGACCCAAACCCGTGGCAATAAGAAAACCCCACCCAATAAAGGATGCCAGGATGAAGGTAATTGAAGTTACACTAAGCAGCATTTATAAAAAAACGGTAAATTTGGAATATAAGGGCCTGATGCGGCGGGCATCAGGCCCCCATGGTGGGTGATTTTCTACTACTGCTCGTCAAAATACCGTTCGGTCCCTGGATGCAGCGGCGCCGAGTTGCCCATGCGCATGCTCTCGGCGGTGAGGTTGGCGAAGGCCGGGTGCAGCTTGCGGAAGGTGTCGAGGTTGTCGAATACCGCCTTGGTCACCTGATAGACCGCCTCTTCGGAGACATCGGCATGGGTGACCAGGGTGGCCTTAACGCCGAAGGTGGGGGTGTCTTGGTCGGCGCCGCGGTACATGCCGGCGGGGATTACCGCCTTGGCGTAGTAGGGATTTTCTTCCACCAGGGCGTCCACTTCGGGGCCTGCCACGGGCACCAGCACCGCGTCGCAGGCGGTGGAGGCCTCTTTAATGGAGGCGTTGGGGTGGCCCACGGTGTATACCATGGCGTCGATTTTGTTGTCGCACAGGGCGCGGGCCTGCTCAGTGGCCTTGAGTTCGGCGGTTAGGGCGAAGTCGTCCCGGGTCCAGCCGAGCCGCTTCATGAGCACTTCCATGGTGCCGCGCTGGCCGGAACCTGGATTGCCGATGTTCACCCGTTTGCCCTTGAGGTCGCGCAGGGACTCAATGCCGCTGTCCGCCCGGGCCATGAGGGTGAAGGGTTCGCTATGGATGGAGAACACCGCGCGTAGCTTGTCGAAGGGGCCTTGGGCGGAGAATTCGGAGCCGCCCTTGAGCGCGTGATATTGCCAATCGGATTGGGCGATGCCGAAATCCAGCTCGCCGTTGCGCAGGGTGTTCAGGTTAAAGATGGAGCCGCCGGTGGCCTCCACCGAGCAGCGCAGCCCGTGCGCCTTGCGCTGGTGGTTCACCAGCCGGCAGATGGCGCCGCCGGTGGGGTAGTAGACGCCGGTGAGACCGCCGGTGCCGATGCTGATGAATTCTTCCTGGTCCGCCGCCTGGGCGGGGCCGGCGAGGGCGACGAGCAATGCCGCGGCGACTGCGAGGGCTTTCATGGGTGGTGCCTCCGGTTCGGTTCGGCGGGGCGCGCATGGTGTGGCGCGCTGGCCCCGGCCGAGGGTTTAGGGTTGGCGAATCGACCCGCAGTTTACCCTAATCCGGGCGCTTACTGTATGCCTTCAGCGTGTGCGCAGCAGCGCCAGCAGGCCGTCGAGCCCCTTCAGCCCCTGCATTTGGGTTGCGGGGATATGCGCTCTGAGCCCGTCCGGGGTCTGCTCCAGCACCACCGGGTAGGCGGGCTGGGGCTGGCCGTAGCGGCGCTCGAACTCGTCCTTGTGCAGGAAGGTCAGTTCGTCGTCGGATTCCTCGCGGAAGCGTTTCCATTCCTCGCGCTCGCTGAATACGCCGTGGGTCAAGGCGCAGAGGTTGCATTGGTAGGTGGAGGGACTGATCAGCTTGTGGGCGATGTCCAGGGCGGTGTTGAGCTGGCCGGAGTCGGCGTTGTAAACGAAGATCAGTTTGCGCATGGGGGCTCTCGGTCGTGTAATCGGGCCGAGGTGCTTGTGGCGGCTCGGATCCTGGCAGACAATGCGCCCGCCCTTTTCACATTCGCCTCGGGAGGCCTGGATGTTGCTTGATTCCCTGCTCGTGGTGCTGCTCCTCGCGGCAGTCGGTCTGCTGGCTTGGCTGGCGGCGGCGCTGCGCAAGCTGCAAGCCCGCGTCGATGAGCTGTTGGCGCGTCAGGCCCCCGCGCCGCCGATTCGGCAAGCGGAAACGCAAAAGGCGGCGAGCGATGGCTTCGGCTCGTTCGAGGCCTGGCTGTTCCTGCGGGATCGGCTGGACCTGCGGCAGGGCATCCCCTATTCCCGCTGGTGGTCCGCGGCCCCGGATTTTTTGAAGCTAATTGCCGAGCATACGTTAGAACACCGGCCGGAGTCGATCCTGGAATGCGGCGCCGGCGCCACAACCTTGGTCCTGGTGCGCTGTTGCGAGATTAACGGCGCAGGTCGGGTGCTCAGCTTGGAAGACGGCCCCGAATTCGCCGCTAAAATACGTTGTGAAATGGATCGTTATGGCCTTCAGGGGCGTGCCGAGGTGCAACATGCACCGCTGGAGGCGGTGCGCCTGGATGAGGCCGACTATCAGTGGTATCCGCGCCCCGAGCTTGCGGACCGCAGCATCGACCTGCTGGTGATCGACGGGCCCTCGGGCTTCATCCAGCCCTGGTCGCGGTTTCCTGCGTTGCCGTTGTTGCGCGAAAAGCTGGCCGACGGCTGCTGGATCTTTCTCGACGATGCGGCCCGCCCGGACGAGCAGGCCTTGACCGCACGCTGGCTGGAATTGATGCCCGAATTGGAAATGCAATACCTGGAAAACGACCGCGGTTGCGCCATCCTGCGTTGGCGTGCTTGAAACTCGGGCTTTAGCACAAAGAACGGCTGTTAGGAACGCAGAGGACGCAGAGGACCGCAGAGGACCGCAGAGGGCGCAGAGGTATTTTTGCTTAATCGTCTCCGCGTTCCAGCCGCCGGATGGGCGCAGGCGCTCCCGCAAGCCCTCAAAGAGCCGCCAGCCTTTCAGCGCTGCGCCCATCGGGGGCGCTAAAACTTGGCATGCTTGTGGTTTAGGGTATTTTCCTCTAAACACAACCCTGTGTTTGTCCGTGTCTCTCTGTGGTTCTTTAACCGGGTGGCTGCGCGGGTTCCTCGTGGGCTTCGCGCCCCGAAAACGCCTGGGTTGCCAGTGGGTTAAACTCGCGTTTGACACTCCAGCATAGGCGCCTGACGCGCGCCTTATTTGAAGCGGTCATGCAGCCAGGTGCGGAAATCGTCGCCGAGTTGGTCGTGCTTGAGGGCGTAATCGACGGTGGCCTGGAGGTAGCCGAGTTTGTCGCCGCAGTCGTAGCGGGTGCCTTTGAAGTTGTAGGCGTAGACCGTTTCCTCGCGCATCAGGCGGGCGATGGCGTCGGTGAGCTGGATTTCATTACCGGCCCCGCGGCCGGTTTGTTTAATGTGGTGCATGATGCGCGGGGTGAGGATATAACGGCCCACCACGGCGCGGTTGGACGGCGCTTCTGCGGGGCTGGGTTTTTCCACCAGGCCCTTAATCTCGGCCAAGGCGTTTTCGTCGCCGCCGGTGTCGGCGATGCCGTAGCTGCCGGTGTTTTCCATCGGCACTAATTGGGTGCCGAGCACGCTGGCGCCGGTGGCGGTGTAGATGTCGGTCATTTGGCCGAGCACGCCGGGGCCTTGATCGTCGTCGATCAGGTCGTCCGCCAGCACCACGGCGAAGGGCTCGTCTTCCACCACGGGCAGGGCGCAATGTACGGCGTGGCCGAGGCCGAGGGCCAGCGGCTGGCGGATGAAGATGCAACTGACGTGGCTGGGGACCACGTTGCGGATGATCTTCAGCAGCTTTTTCTTGCCCTTTTGTTCGAGTTCGGTCTCCAGCTCGTAGGCGGTGTCGAAGTGGTTGGAGATGGAGGTCTTGTTGCGCCCGGTGACGAACACCATGACCTCAATGCCGGCGGCCACGGCCTCTTCCACGGCGTATTGGATCAAGGGCTTGTCCACCACCGGCAGCATCTCCTTGGGGCTGGCCTTGGTGGCGGGCAGGAAGCGGGTGCCGAGGCCGCCTACGGGGAACACCGCTTTACGAACGGTTTTTGCCATGGTTTCGTTTCCTCCTAATCACGGATCGAATCTTGGGTTCAGCCTAGGTTGAAAGCCTGGCGTAGATCTGGTTGCGGCGGTGCAGTCGGGCCGCGAGTTCAGGGTCCGCTTGGTCCCAGGTGAAGCGCCAACGCCAATTGCCGTCAACGGTGCCGGGGAGGTTCATGCGGTGGTTGCCGTCGAGGCCGAGCAGGTCTTGCATCGGGATCACCGCGAGGCGGGCGCAAGAGGCCAGGGCGGTGCGGATCAGCGGCAGCGGCATGGCCTCGCCGGGGCGGCCGAGGAATTCATCCACTAGGCCGCGGAAGTGATCGTCGAGGCTGGCGTACCAACCGAGGCTGGTGTCGTTGTCGTGGGTGCCGGTGTAGACCACGCTGTCGGGCTCGTGGTTGAAGGGCAAATAGGGGTTGTCGGGGTCGCCGGAAAACGCGAATTGCAGGATCTTCATGCCCGGCAGGCGGTATTTTCGGCGCAGGGCATCGACCTCGTCGGTGATTACGCCGAGGTCTTCCGCCACCAGCGGCAGCGGGTCGTAGATGCGGTGCAGGTGGGCGAAGAGTGCGTCGCCGGGGGCCTGGACCCACTGGCCGTTCATCGCGTGGTCGTCGGCGGCGGGGATCTCCCAATAGGCCTCGAAGCCGCGGAAGTGGTCGATGCGGATGAGGTCGAAGACCTGGAGTTGGGTCTTGATGCGTTGCTCCCAAAAGCTGAAGCCGGTTTCCTGAAGGCGGTCCCAGTCATACAGGGGGTTGCCCCAGCGCTGGCCGGTATCCGAGAAGTAGTCGGGCGGGACGCCGGCGACCACTGTGGGGTGGCCGTGCTGGTCGAGGTGGAACAGATCCTGTTGGGCCCAGACCTCGGCGCTGTCATGGGCCACGAAGATGGGCATGTCGCCGAAGAGCTGCACCCCGCGCTCGTTGGCGTAGCGCTTGAGCGCGGCCCATTGGTCGAAGAACAGGAACTGCTCGAAGGCGATGAACTCGATGTCTTGCCGCAGGCGGGAACGGGCCTGCGCCAGGGCCTCGGGCTCGCGGTTGCGCAGCGGCGCCGGCCAGTCCCACCAGCCGCGGCCTTGGTGTTCGTCGTGAATCGCCCGGTACAGCGCATAGGCGTGCAGCCAATAGCCCTGGAGGTTGACGAAGGCGGCCAGTTCCTCGCGTTGTTCGGGGCTGGCGACGGCGTTGAAATTGGCCCAGGCGGTGAGCAGCAGTTGGTGCTTTTGCTCGTCGCCCAGGGTGGCGTGGGTCAGCGCCTCCGGTTCCAGCCAGCCGCGCTCCACGATGGGCTGGAGATCGATCAGGCGCGGTTCGCCGGCATGCGCGGAGTTGGTCTGGTAGGGCGAACCGTCGTCCCCGGTGGGGCCGATGGGCAGCATCTGCCAGATGCTGAAGCCGCCGGCGACCAAAAAGTCGGTGAACCGAAAGGCCTCGGGACCGAGGGAGCCGGTGGCCCCGGGTCCGGGCAGTGAGGTGATGTGTAGCAGTACGCCGGCGCGGCGGCGGGCGAGGCACTGATGCGGCTGTTGCTCTTCCGACATCCCTTGTTCTCTATGGTTTGACTAGGTTGAATCAATGGTTCTGCGGGCGTTCAAGGCCCTGCCCAGGGGCTGGTCCGGGGTCAATTCCGGCGCATGACGCCTCCTCGGTCCGGCGTGCCGGCGCCCTGGACGAAGGGTTGCTCCAGGTCGGCCGGCGGCGTCTCACCTAATAGTTTATACAATTGCGTGAGTTGGCGGCGGAACAGCTTCTCAAATTCGGACACCACTGGGCCGGGATTGTAATCGCCGAACCACCAGAACCAGTCCGAGCCCTCGCAGGTGGCGAGTTGGAGTTCGGCCTCGGCGCGGCGCTGCGGGTCCAGTGCGTCGGCGGCCATGACCCGGTCGAAGACGTGTTTGGCCTCGATTAGCATATCCCAAGCGCGGTTTTTGTCGCGGTCGCCGATCCAGGTGGAGAAGGTGCCGTAAACCCAACTGCCGGCCACCAGCCGGCTCAGTGAAGCGCCCGGCGCGGTGCGCCGATCGAGAAAATCGGAAAAGGTCGTGAGCCGCAGTCGCGGGTGTTCGCCCAAGCGGGCGTACAGGGTGCGCAGGAAATACCAGCCATTGCGCGGGTAGTATTCCCAGGCGTTTTCGCCATCCATAATGATGGGGACGATGCGGTTGGGCTGGGCGACGGTGGCGTCGTCGATGCGCTCCAGGTGTTCGATCAGGTTATCGACCGCGTCGTCCGCGTGCCAGTCGGAGAAGGTGAAGCCGATTAGGTCGGAGAGGCCGTCGTCGCGGAAAAAGCAGGTGAGCGCATTGTCGTGTACGCGGTATGGGGCATAGGTGTAGTTCGCCGGCGGCTCGGCCTCGGCGGTGGATAGGCTGTGCTGCAATACGGTCTGGCCGCTGGCGGCCCAGCGGAAGCCTTCCTCCTCCAGGATGCGCAGCGCGGCGGCGCTCACCCCGCCTTCAGAGGGCCAACACCCGGCGGGGCGATGGCCGAAATGCTTCTCGAACACCTCGATCCCCTTGCGCACATGCCAGCGTGCGCGGGCCTCGCCGCCGGGGTAGTGGTCGGCCGCCGGCAGCACCGCATCCGGCATGGCGTCGCGGGTGCTTTGGAGGTCGAGCAGCAGGGGGACGATGGGGTGGGCATAGGGGGAGACGGTCAGCTCCACCCGCCCGCTGGCGGCGAGGGCCTTGTAGCGGGGCACGATGCCCCGCAACAGATCGCCGATCAGCGCCACCAGGCGTTGGCGGTCGTCGGGGCTGAAATTGCGCTCCTTCTTTTCCAGCCCAATGATCAGCGAGTGTGCGCGCGGGAACTCGCCCATCCAGGCCAGGTGATACCACACCAGCAGGTCGCTCAGGTACTGGTCGCTGAAGTAGGGCAGGGTGAGCGGGCGGGCGTCAATGCCGCGGGCGGTCTCGGCCAGCTCGCTGAACATCGCAAAGCGCCCGATCAGGTGGTGCTCATTGGCCCGCAGGCAATCGCGGATCAGCTCCAGCCTAGACGCGTCGTCCGCTGGCAGGCCGGGGCCGGCCAGGCCCCGAAGCAGGCGGTCCCTAATGCGCTCGCCGCGTTGCAGCCAGGCATCGATTTGCACCACATAGTCGTCGATTTGCTCCAGCAGCACAGGCCCGAAGTTGACCGTGGCGCGGGCCTGCGGCTCGGCCTCCAGGTGGCTGGCCATGTCCGTATAGTCCTTAATCCCGTGCAGATAGACCCAGGGCAGTTGAAAGTCGCTGCGGTCCGGGCCGCGATAATCGGGCTGGTGCATGTGCCAGCAAAGCGCCACGTCCAGCGGCGCCGGGCTATCGGACATAGTTTCGTTCCTGGCCCAGCATCTCCGGCGTCACCAACACCACGCCGCCCTCGGAGACCGTGAATCGCTTGGCGTCTTGCGCCGCGTCTTCGCCGATGACGGTGCCTTCCGGGATATCGCAATGGCTATCGATCACCGCCTTGGTGATGCGGCAATTGCGACCGATGTTTACGTCCGGCAGCACCACGCAGTCGCGAACCTCGCTATAGGAGTTCACGCGCACGTTCGAGAACAGCAGCGAATGCCGCACCGCCGAGCCGGAGATGATGCAGCCGCCGGAGACCATGGAATCGATGGCCTTGCCCCGGCGCTCCGGTTTCGCATCCACGGCATCGTCATCGAACACGAACTTGGCTGGCGGCAGTTGTTCCTGATAGGTCCAGATGGGCCAGGTCTTATCGTACAGATTCAGCTCCGGCACCACCCCGATCAGCTCCAGGTTGGCCTCCCAGAACGCGTCCACCGTGCCCACGTCGCGCCAATAGGCCTGCCGGCCGGACTTCGGATCGCGGAAGCGATAGGCCATCACCCGGTACTTGTCGATGATCTCCGGGATGATGTCCTTACCGAAATCGTGGGATGAGCTGCGGGTGTCGGCGTCCTTGATCAACTGCTCGAACAGGAACTGGCGGTTAAAGACATAGATCCCCATCGAGGCCAGAGCGCGCTCCGGATCGTCGGGCATCGACTTGGGCGCCTGCGGCTTTTCCTGAAACTCAATCACGCGCAGGCCGTTTTCGCCGCAGCCCGGCAACGGGTCTTCGCTGCGCACCCCCATCACCCCGAAAGCCTTGGCCGTGTCCAGGTCCACCTGCAGGCAGCCCACGGTCATGTCGGCCCCGCTCTCCACATGATAGGCCAGCATCGGGCCGTAATCCATGCGATAGATATGGTCGCCGGCCAGGATCAGGATATAATCCGGGTTATGGTTGCGGAAAATGTCCAGGTTTTGGTACACCGCGTCCGCAGTGCCGGCGTACCAGTTGTTTTCAATCCGCTGCTGGGCCGGCAACAGCTCCACGAACTCGTTGAACTCGCCGCGCATGAAGCCCCAACCCTTTTGGATGTGCAGGATTAGCGAGTGGGCCTTGTACTGCGTCAGCACGCCGATGCGGCGGATGCCCGAGTTCACGCAATTTGACAAGGGGAAATCGATGATGTGGAACTTGCCGCCAAAGGGCACGGCCGGCTTGGCCCGCCACTTGGTCAGGTGACTCAAGCGGGAACCGCGGCCTCCTGCCAGGATCAGGGCCAAGGTATTCTTAGTCAGCTCGCTTACGAAGCGCATGTTCTGCTGTTCGGCGCTCATTTTCCGTAACCTCTTTTAATGCTCGAAGGGGGTGTTGCGACACTAGCGATCACCGCCGGTCATGATAAAGCTTCTTTCCATAAAGGAATATGACTGTTTCATGAAGTCATGGGCTCTGGGGGCATGAGAACCGCTCGCCCGCACCATACCGAGAATCTACCATGATCTGAGGGGCTCCCGCTATGACGGAAGTCGCCCCATTGCAGAGCGGCGCTTGACGCAACGGCCCCTGGAGGCCATCTTATCCGCCCGAATCATCGCGAAAATCCCGGCAGCGCCCCCCCGGCGCGCAGTCAGACGACGGAGGCAAAGGCCCCTGCATGAGCATCAAATCAGACCGCTGGATCCGCCGCATGGCGGCCCAGTACAGCATGATCGAACCCTTCGAGGCGGGCCAGGTCCGCGAACTCGACGGCCAGCGGGTGATCTCCTTCGGCACATCGAGCTACGGCTACGACATTCGCTGCGCAAGCGAATTCAAGATCTTCACCAACATCAACTCCGCCATCGTCGACCCGAAGAATTTCGACGCCAACAGCTTCGTCGATGTCCGCTCCGACGTCTGCATCATCCCGCCCAACTCCTTCGCCCTCGCGCGCACCGTGGAATACCTGCGCATCCCGCGCAACGTGCTCACCATCTGCCTGGGCAAATCCACCTACGCCCGCTGCGGCATCATCGTCAACGTCACCCCCCTGGAACCCGAGTGGGAAGGCCATGTCACCCTGGAGTTCTCCAACACCACCCCGCTGCCGGCCAAGATCTACGCCAACGAAGGCGTGGCCCAAATCCTGTTCTTCGAATCCGACGAAGTCTGCGAGACTTCCTACCTCGACCGCGGCGGCAAATACCACGGCCAGCGCGGGGTCACCCTCCCGCGCCCCTGACACGCCGGATCAAAAAAGACCGCAGCAAGGGTTGGCGCCCCGAGGGCGGCATCTAATATACGCGCCTCAACACAATTCCCCGGTAGCTCAGTTGGTAGAGCAAGCGGCTGTTAACCAAGGATGAACATGAGTGAATGACTGCAGCCCCGAGAACAAGCTCCGCGCCGAAGTCGTTGCGCAGGACTTTTGTGGTATGCCGACCTGCTTAGGAAACGGGGAAGGCCGATGTCCCATGGGAAGAAACGAGTAGATGCACCATGGGGAGCGCCGGGGTAAGGGTCCAGGCACCTGGAGAAAGATTCGCGGAGATAACGCCGGGAAGGGCCTCCTTCCAGCAAAAAACAACGTGGAGGTTGAGCCTTTAGGCGGGCCCCGGGCGGAACGAAGCCGGCCAAGGCCTCAACCTCCTCGCTAAGACACGGCCGGACTAAAGCCGCAATGCTTGAGTGGGGATGGTGCGTTACGGCGCGCGGAGGGTTTCGTGCAAGGTTCAATGTCCGTGCCGGCGCGCCTAACGCACCCTACGCACTAGCGAGAATTGCCCTACGAAGCGGCTTGCGCCAGGGAAAAATCCACATTTTCATAGAGTTCGGCTAGCGTGCAGCAAAAATCCACACTGGTAAAACAGATTTCCGTATCCGGCTGGCTATAGCTGAACAGCACCCAGCGCTGATCCCCTTCTTTGCGAAAGATGTCTACATGATGTTCGCTCTGATCGACGAGCACATACTCCCGCAAGCCGGGAATCCGCCGATAGAATTCGAACTTCTTCCCCCGATCATAGCCCTCGGTATTGCTGGAGAGAACCTCAATAATGAGGGTTGGATTGCGTTTGGCATAGTTGCCCTTGTGGTCATCCTCATCGCAAGTGACCATGACATCCGGATAGAAATATTTGGTCTCATCGGGCTGGATCTTCATGTCGCTGATATAGGCGCTGCATGGCGAGCCGCGTAGATGCGCCTTGAGCAGTGCGAAGGCATTCCCGGAAATTTTCGCGTGGGTATCGCTGCCCCCAGCCACTGCGAAGAGTTCGCCGTCTATGTACTCGTGACGCACTTCCGCGGCCTTCTCTCCTTCCAGATACTCTTCGGGTGTGATCGCTTGTTTGGCGGCGGTTGCCTGCTCCATAAGAATCCCCTTAATCCGGAATTTACTGTGAGTCCACATGAGGGCTGCCAGTCCTTGAAGGATTGGCAGTCCTGAGGCTGATTCACTTGTCGGGCTGACGATATAATCATCGTAATTGTAGCATGCATGAGATGATTGCTCAGCGAATTCGCAATCGACAACCCAGCCAAACCCGCCAAAAGCCACGAATCTTCGTCAAGCCCCAACCGCTTGATGATCGGCGGCAATCCCCCCGCAAGCGACCCACGCCACCAGGCGCGGGTTTGGCGTAGGGTGCGTTAGCCCCGCCCTTGCAGGTACTGCGCGGTTTGAGATGTCGCTTTTGTTCGCGGATTCTCCAATGGTTGAAATCGCGCGCGGGGCGTAACGCACCATTTGCCGCAATGTTTGGGTGGGGATGGTGCGTTACGGCGCGCGGAGGGTTTCGTGCAAGGTTCAAGGTCCGTGCCGGCGCGCCTAACGCACCCTACGCTCTACGCTCTATAGTATAGCCCCTTTACCATTGTTGGAGAATATGTGACGGGCAGGTTCCAGCACGCCTGCGCCAAAGCAGCGAAAAACAACGTGGAGGTTGAGCCTTTAGGCGGGCCCTGGGCGGAACGGCGCCGGCCAAGGCCTCAGCCTCCTCGCTCAGACACGGCCGGACTAAAGTCCGGACTCCGGCTTCAGTCAGCGCGGAACCCCGGAACCCAAATCAGAGGCCGAGGGATAATGAAACGCCAGGGAAACCCGCTTCGGGCGGCAGCGCCGCCCAGATGGGGCGCCAGGCACAACGACTTGTTGGAATATAAAACTTAACCCCGTTCACTGTCACTGGATCAATGAGGGCCGAAAACTGATTAATCGCCAAACCAGTTTTCGATCTGAAGCTCACAAAACCCTTCAAAGTCGGAAATATTTCTCGTAACAAGAATCAAATTATTGGTTCTGGCAATGGCAGCGATTTGGCTGTCAATGGGAGACGGAGTTCTGCCAAGGTCCATTAGGCGAGCAACTTCGGTGCCGTGCCAAATCGCCGTATTTTCGGTATATGGCAGGACTGGCAGATTTGAGCGAATGAATTCTTCCACATAGCGGAGTATCTGTGTACGCTTTTCGCTTGCTGGTAAACGATGGGCGCCGCGTATAATTTCATAAAGCACCAATGCCGCTGTTCCGATCTCTGACTGGTGACCCTCGAATCTTTTAAGCACCATCTCATTGGGCGTTTTTCTCAAGGGTTCAGAGAGCGTATTGGTATCCAGCAAATAGCGCAGATTCACAGCTCAATTTCCCGCTCTTTATGCTGTTTACGGTCTTCGTCGAAAATGGCCGTGTCAATGTCTAGCGCCTCTAAGTTCGCATTGGCTCGAAAGGTTTGCAGAGCCTGCCATACTGAAGGCATCCCTTGGTCAACCTCGGCTTTGGGTAAAGCATTCACGGGTTCCAAGAGGGTAAGCAAAGCTTTCACCGAGTGCGAAGGGTAGACATCCTCCAACAAACGAACCTCGCCGTTTTGATCTACGATAGCCTCGACAGTTTGTAGCATCTCTGTACACCTCGGATCCTGGGTTAGGCTGCTTACGCACACTTATCGCCGGCAGCCCAAAAAAGCAGCTTTGGGCCGACTTCCTTGCTCGATTTTCGAGTTCAGCCATCGCACCTCAAAACGCCCATGCTGGTTGCCTTCTGGGTTACCCGTTTAAAGCGGGTCAAGGGGGAGGCTGGCTGGGCGCAAATCAGTCCGGTACCGACGTGTAGACAATCATCGCACGATAGCTGCTCCATGACCACCCATCCGGCAGCGCACCTGCCCGATCAAACCGGGTTGAGTACGGCATGCCGACTTGTTCCCGGGCGCGGCATCGCGGCTGCAAGCCGCTCCCACGGGGCCGGTGCGAGCGAAGCCCCCAAGCCCCGCTAACGGCCCAAGGAGTGGCAGTCCTCCAAGGACTGCCACTCCTCGGTGGATTCACAGTTAAAGCCTCAACCTCCCTGCCAAGACACAGCCGGACTAAAGTCCGGACTCCGGACGGCCCTGACACGGCCGGACTAAAGTCCGGGCTCCTAACGGGCCGGGCTCCGGACGGGCGCAGGCGCGCTAGGCCCCGCCGATCTCGGCCAGCTTTTTCAGCGTGGCCTCATCGGTCTTTCCGGACGCATTCAGCCCGTGGTCCTTTTGGAATTGCTGTAGCGCCCCGCGGGTCTTTGCGCCCATTAAGCCATCCGCCGGCCCGCAATCATAGCCCGCGGCCTGCAACTGTTTTTGCACCTGAAGCACTGTGGAATTGACCTTCGCCTGCCGGGTCGCGGGCGAGCTGCCGCAGCCCTTCTCCCGATACAAGGCCTGAAGCTCCCGCTTGCGCTCCGCCGCCGCGCCGCCCGTGCCTTGCCGAATGCTTGTTTTCATGTAACTACTCAGAGGTCACCCCCATAAATTCTGGCCATTGCCCTTCGTGAAGTAGTCGCAGAGCCTCCGCGGCGGAGATCCCATTTTTTTGGCAGGTGGAGAGATAGCTGCGGATTCTGGCGAAGATTCTCGCCCCGAGCTCTGAACGAAAGCACCCGGATATCTTCTGCTGCACCTTGCTCATACGCAGATCACGTTCGCCTTGGTTGTTGGCACATTCCGCTCAACCATGAAGCGCAGGACATCCTCTTCATACCGAAGCAATCGTTCCAACAGACTTCTCGCTTTGGATCGTTTCAAGCGTCCTCGTTGTCCCTTTTTCCTTTCCGACTCATCGGGTGGCGGGCACTCCGTTTCCGCTTCCTTCAGGATTTTTCGGTATCGCTCCCTGAAAGCTTTGGCTTCCTGGCGATTGAGTATGCCACCGGCTGCATCCACGGCCCTGTTGATCTCCAGCAAGAGGTCCTGCATCTGCTTGGCCCACTGCTGATCATCTTGTTCCCAGGCGCGTTCGAGCTCACGCAGGTGATGGGCATTGCAGCCAGCATGGTTGCAATATTGCAGTTTGTAGTAGGGCTTCCAGTGGTCGTGTACCAGCGTGCCGGTGTAGCCGGGCAGTACGCCCATTGCCGCTATGGCCTCGCCGCCGCGCTTGTCATGGGGCATCAAAAGAGTCAGCGTACTGCTGCATACGACATGCAGCCATTTTCGTTTTCCACCGATGTTGATTCCGGTCTCATCGGCATGAAGCAGCAACTCCCTCGATAGCGCCTGCTTGACCCAATCCTCAAATGGCTCCAGCATCTGATACACTTCCAGGTTGTAGTTGTAGATGCTGCCGGAACTCAGGGGGAGGTCGAACTGGTCGGCGAAGTGCTCTTCGATCCGCTTGTAGGGGAGTAATTGGAAGTTGGACATGTAGACGGCGTGGATTTTCACCCCGGCGGCGTACTGGGTCTTGACCTTTACCGATTCCGGGAAAGGGGCGACGACGCGGCGTCCCCGCTCATCTTCCAGAATCTCGGCTTGATACTCCGTGACCACTCTTGAGATCTGGATGTCGAAGACTTGACGACGCTCATATCCAATGCATTGAAAGGCGCCATCGCTGGGAAGCGTGGCGGGATCGACCTTGAGCGACTCGATATGATCGGGGTCATCGACCAGTTCCAGATGGTTGCCGGCATGTCCCTTCTGTCCGCCTGGCTTGTTATTCCCGTTGCTCCGCTTCTTTTTGCGATTGGGATCGCTCGACGGGGGCTTGCTGCTGTTGCGGCTATTGAGCCCCAGTCGATTGAGCAGCAAATTGACCAGGGTCAGCAATAGTTCCAGCGAGGCGCGTAGTGCCGGAGAGAGCGTTTTCTCCTCCGCGATGAGCTTCTTGACCTTCTCAAGGGTCTCTTCGACCGGAATGCCTTCGATCGTCATCGGTGGCTCTACTCGAATCGCTCGCCCGCTTCCACGGCCATGATTGATGAGAGTACAGCCAGACGTTCGGCTGGAGGCATGGCCTGATAGCGTCGTCCCCAGCTTTGCGCCTTGCGTTTGATGCTTTGGCGATGGGTGAAGTTGCGTCCCGCATAGGCTGGCCAGTGCACACCAGTGGGGTCTACAACACTAATTGACCGGTTTGATGCGTAGACATATGTATTGCTTCCGCCTGCTAGTCCAATCGGATCACTCTCCACATACCGCCCGGTAGCCGGATCATAGTCCCTAAAGTAGTTGTAATGCAGCCCCGATTCGGCATCAAAATACTGCCCCGGGAACCGCATATTCAGCACGAACGGGGTGCCGTCGCCATCCCGATCCTCGTTCAGCGCCACTTGGCCGAAGGGTTCGTAGAGGGCCTCCCAAATTAACGCGCCCACGGCGTCCGTGACCATCTGCGGGGTACCCAGGTGATCGGTGTGGATGTAGCTGATCGTGGTGCTGCCGTTGCTCGGATCCAGCACCGCGAAGGGCCGCCCGTTGAAGTGGACGTATTCCCGCAGCACGGCGCCCGCCTCGTCGGTCTCGGCGATCAGGGCCCCGCCGGTGTCGTAGAGGTAGTGAATCTCGCCGCCATCGGCAAAAGCCTTGCGCACCCGTTGGCCCTTGGCATTGTAGCCGTAGGCGGGGCCGGCGGTCACGCGCTGCAGGCGGTTGTCCGGGGTGTAGGCGAGGCCCAGGCCCTGTTGGATCTCGGTGTTGCCGTTGGGGTCGATGACGACCTGATCGTCTCCGATGGCGCTCAGGCGGTTGCTGTCCGGTTCGTAGGCGTAGCCGGTGGTCTGGCCGTCGGCAGTGAGGCTCTGGCGGTTGCCGTTGGCGTCGTAGGCGTAGATGCGGGCGCCGTAGGGCCCTTCGGCCTGTTGCAGGCGGTCCGCGGTGTCGTAGTCGAAGCCGCTGTCGCCGCGGTTGGTGTTCAGGGCGGTGATGTTGCCCGCGGGGTCGTAGGTCAGCCCGGCGCTGTAGGGGCCGTCCGCGAGGGCGGCGGTGCGGTAGGCGCTGTCGTAGGCCTTCGCGAGGGTCAGGCCGTTGCCCAGGGCGGCGTCCTTCAGGGGGCCGAAGGGTTCGTATTGGGCGTTTTCGAGCAGCGGGGTGGTGACGCCGTTTCGGGTCAGGGTCAGGCCGCTGATCCGCCCGGTGGCGTCGTAGCGTCGGGTGATCACGGCGCCGCTGGGATAGGTGAGGGTTTCGAGGCGTCCCAGGGCGTCGTAGTCGTAGCGGATCTCGGTGGTTGCGCCGCCGATGTGTTGGGTTAGTCGGGCGATTTCGCCGAAGCCGGTGTAGGCGTATTCGAGTCGGGTGTCGCCGCGCTCCTGGGTGCAGAGGCGTCCGATGCCGTTGGGGCAGGCGTCGTAGGTGGTGCGGGTGTCGTGTTCGAGGCCCGGGGCGTCCATTGTCGTGGCTCGGCCCTGGGTGTCGTAGCCGTATTCGAAGATCTGACCCTTGGCGTCGGTGCTTCGGATGCGGTTGCCGGCGGCGTCATAGACAGAGGTCGTCAGGCCGGTGTCGGGGCTTTCGGTGCTCAGGCGATTGCCGAGGTCGTCGTAGCGATAGCGGGTGGTGTGGCCGTTGGGGTCGGTGACGGCCACGAGGTTGCCCTGGGCGTCGTAGTCGTAGGCGGTGGTGAAGGCCGCGCCGTTGACGTCCCGAATCGACTGCTCGATGCGTTTGGCGTCGTCATAAAGGTAGGCGGTGACGATGCCGTTGCCGTCTTCGAGGCTTTGGAGGGCGCCGTCCGGGGCGTAGTCGGAGTCGCTGCGTTCGTTGGCCTGGGTTTCCAGGTCGAGGCGATCATAGTTGTCGTAGGTCCGGTTCAGCTCGCGCCTGAGGGCGCCGTCGGGGTCGAAGATCCGCTCTTCGAGGGTGTTGCCCTGGTCGTCGAGGGTGTATTCGATACGGTTGCCGAGGCTGTCGCTGATGGCCGTGAGGCGACGGGCACCGTCGTAGTGACGCTCGGTGGTCACGGCCGTTGGGGTTCCGTAGCCGCGGGTGACGGTGCGGGTCTCGCCGGTGGGATGGTAGGTCCAGCAGGTGGTGCGGCTTTGTCCGTCGGCGGTCTCGGTGCGGGTCTCCAGCCGGTCGCTGCCGGGGGCGTAGGTGTTGGCGATCTGCAGGCCGTTGGGGCGGTCTTCGCTCAGCACCTTGCCGGTGGCGCTGTAGCGGATGTTGTCGCGCAGGACCACGCCGCCGGGGCCGATGACCCGTTGCAGCCGCCCGGCATGGTTCGGGTCGGCCGTGTCCAGGGGGTGGTATTCGAAGCGGGTGATGTCTTCGACATCGGTGCGCGGGCCGTCGATGAGGCTCACCTGGCCGAAGGGGCCGTTGTATTCGGTGGCGGTGGTGCGGCTCACCGGGTTGCCGTCCGGGTCGTAGCCTGCGATGGTGCGGGCGAGGGTGCGGCCCAGGTCGTCGTACTCGAACCGTTCTTCCCGCTGGGCGCCCGGATAGACGGAGGGGGTGCGGATGCTCACGGGCTTGCCGTTGAAGCGGGGGTCGTAGGTGAACTCGGTGCGGCGCTCTTCGGGGGTGCCGAGATATTTTACGATGTAGCCCGGGTTGCCGTTGGCGTCGTAGTCGCCGTATTCGGTGACGCTGCCCTTGTCGATCTTGTACCGCAGGTTGTTGGTCAACGGGTCGAATTCGAAGCCGCTGTCGTCGCCGCCGCAGGCCGAGCAGCCGGGGCCGTCGATGCTGGAAACTAGGCCGATGCCGTTTTGCACCCGGGTGTTGTAGCCGCTGGAGCGGTTCAGCGCGTCGGTGACCGTGCGGCTGCCGTCGGCGTGGTAGGTGATGGTGACTTGGTCGGCCCCGTCGCCGTGGTAGGTGCTCACCGCCCGGCCGGCGTCGTCGTAGACAAAGGTGGCGTAGCGTGCGCCGCTTTCGTCGGTGATGCCGGTGAGGGCATAGGGCCAGTCCGGGTTTTCGTAGTGGTAGACCCGGGTGGTTTGGTCGGGGTTGATTACCGTGGTCAGGCGGT
>JAABTK010000140.1 GCA_011389885.1 Gammaproteobacteria bacterium
GCACGAGGTGGCCGTGATGTACCTCGGCCGCATCGTGGAGCATGGCCCAGTGGACCGCATTATCGAGGCCCCGATGCACCCCTATACCCAGGCGCTGTTATCCGCCGCGCCAGCGATTCGGGCGCAAGACAGGAAACGACGGACACAGCTCAAAGGCGACATGCCCTCACCGGCCAATCCGCCTGCGGGCTGTCACTTCCACCCCCGCTGCCCGGAGGCGATGCCGGTTTGCCAAACCGCCTATCCGCCCCTGCGCGCCCTTGCCGACGGCCGCCTGACCTGTTGTTTCGCGGTGGAGGCCAAGTAATTCGAGCCCCGTTGCGCCGAGGTAACGGAAACAACTGAGCTAAGGTATCATTAGAACGTAGAGGACCGCACGCAGAGGCTTGACTTCGCATCCGAACGAGAGGATAATCCTGTGTTGTCAGTGAAGTTCGCGTACTATTATATTAGGGTCTTTATCATCCTTCAGGTTGGGGTGCAACGTGAGGCGTGAAGCTTTTGCAGTCGCACCAAAAGCTTCGCAGCGCTTTTGGAATCCAATACACCCTGGCCAGGGCGATGATCCAGGTTTGCTAGCGCGGTATTCGTAGTAAGCTAAAAACTGATTGTTATGGTAGATAAATGAAGTTCTCAAAATGCGGTGGCCTGTTCTTGACCTACGATCCTAGATCCGGGAGGATACCATCGTGGGCCGACAAATTTCAAGGGGTAGAGTAGCACAGCCTCGCTAAGTAGTTGATGTAACGCAATATATGTAAGCTCGTTGCTGTTGGGCAAACTGTGCCGCCCAATCAAAGACGGACAGGCATATGTTCTTAGCTTAGCCATGATGTTAAATTATCCACCGTGATAAAGAATTAAGCAATTAAAGAGCGGCCCCTCATGTTATGAATAAAAAAATATATCTGCACATAGGTTTCGGAAAAACTGGCACCACTTCGATCCAGGAGGCTTTATACGATAATAGATTATTTCTAGCCGAGCAGGGTGTTTTTTATCCTGATGTGGGTGATAAAGCGCATGGCCACCATGGGTTGGCGAGGCTAGGAGAGCAGTCTTTGGCAGATGATGTTATAGATGATTTAAGGTGCATTTTACATGAATTTGAAGTAGGGAGTTATAACAGGCTCGTTCTTAGTTCAGAGAATTTTTGTTTCTTAAAAGAAGAGTATATACGGCAGCTTGCTGAATTAATTCCTTCGGAAAATACGGTCGTTATTTTCTATGTGCGCAAACAGAGGGAACTAATACAATCAACTTACCTTGAGTGGCAGAAAGTAGGATCCGATTACTTGGGAACTATCGATAATTTTTTTAACCGTCATAAAAGATCGTTTTTATTCACTACACGGTTAAAAAATTGGAAGAATTTTTTCCCATCATCAGATTTTATAGTGCATCTTTATCACCGAGAAATCTTTGAGGACGTAATTGGTGACTTTTGTAGTGTTATTGGTGCATCTCTGAATGATAAAAGTATTTTAAATCATTTCAATGAGAGCATAATTCCTGAGTTTTCCGCGCTCATTAGTACGATAGATGCACTGGGTGTCAATAGCGCAACTCGAAAAGTACTTATTCAAGGTTTGTTGGAGTTGTCTAAGGAATTCAAAAAGTGCAGTGCCAAAAATATTATCAGCGATGAGCTAGAGTCAAAAATTTATAAATATTATGAAAAAGATAATATCGTTTTTTCTCGCGAGCATCTTAATCGTCATTCATCTCAGCTTCTGACTGGAGTAGATAAAAGGTAAATCATGAATAAAATAAATGATAGTCTGTGGTTGGAATATAACTTGTTTCCAGAGAAGGGAAGACTGGAGAGTGGCTTGCCGATCCCGGATCTGCCCCCCGAAGATATCCAGCTCAAATTTACAGGTCGCTCTGGGCGCCAAAATTTGGAACAGGCTTTTGCGTTTTATAAAATCGTGCTTGAGAATTGCCAAGTTTCTAGTTCGAGCCAGATATTGGATTTTGGAGCTGGATGGGGAAGAGTGTCGCGGTTTTGGCTCCGGGAGGTTCCTATCAACCAGGTTTGGTCTGTAGATCCCTATTCGACAGCGGTTCATTGGATGAGAGAAACTAACTTGCGGACGAATACTCTGCAAATAAATCCGCGACCGCCAATTCCAGAGCTTTTTTCTTCTCAGTTTGACGTAATTTACGCGTATTCGGTTTTTTCACACCTATCGGAAGACTACTTTTTGAGATGGGATGAAAGCTTACGCTCTTTGCTTAAGCCGGATGGGAGGTTGGTATATACTACTAGGGGGCTTCAATATATCAGGTTTATTCAACAAAAAAACTGGAAGCAACGTGCCTTCGGAGATTATGAACGCCTGTTAAATGCATATAAAAACGGGAAGTTCTTGTTTTACAAAGACAGAGATTCTAGTAATGAGTTGTCAGGTGATTGGTATGGCGAGGCTTTTATACCCGAGGGATACGCTCGCGACTTATACGGAAGTAGCTTGGTAAAGTTCATCGATTCCCCGAAAGGAGTAGATCAGTCTGTAATTATTGTGGGTTCCGATAAATAGCTAGCGCGAGCAGAAATTTGGTTGGCGTATGCATGTGTTGATCACGCTGATTCTCCAGTTTGAATAGGTGTTTGAACGAAATCTAAGGTAATTCCTATGACCCTAGCCAGAAATCAGCATATAGATGCAGGGAATACGCCCTAATAGCGCTAGCGATAATCCCAACCCATTGATTTTACAGCTCCAAAACCGCTTGAGCACGAGGCTTGGTCAACCGCGGATAGGGCTTCGGACGTCGCTTGACAGCCCTTGGCTGGGGGCTTTGAGAGCGATTTCCTACCACATTCGACGAAATTGCCAATAGTAGGTGCTCGACCCAGTTCGATAGCAATTTGTTTGCCGATCCGATAATTAATGGGGCGCTGGCAAGGAGCAGTTGCACGGTGCCTCTAAAGCTGATTTTACGAGGCTCTTTATCATGCGCCAAGGCCGATTGAAGCATGGCGTCTCGAATTAGATT
>JAABTK010000141.1 GCA_011389885.1 Gammaproteobacteria bacterium
CCTCGATTGCTTCCTTTTTCTTGGCAACCACTGGCAAGAAGCACGCCAATGATCCAGGATCTTGTGGGGATTGGCAAATTCCCTATTTGGACTTGGCGGGCCTGTCGTTTTTTCCGAGAAGATGCGGGTAGAAATGATGCACCCTACATTCCACCTGCCCACGCCGCCTGCCCGCACTGCGCTTGCAGGGCGCCTGGCGCTGTTGATTTCCGCCGCCGCCATGGTTGGCGGCGCCGAGGCGGGCGATCCGCCGACTTCCCCGGATACCCGCACATGGTACTTCGGCGGCACCATCAGCAACGGCAACAACACCTATCTCGAACCGATCCAGGACCGACGCTACCAGTTGGGCATGTATGAAATCGGCAACCGCGTGACCGGCAGCATCACCTTCCGGCGCACGGAGACCGGCCCGGATTACCAAAACCCGTCGAATCCCGACCCGGATCAACCGGATGACCCGGACACCGGCGTGTATTACCAGGTCGTCGAGTCGATGGATTTCCAAATCAGCACGGCGGACTGGCCGGGTGAGTCCATCGTCCTCGTCGCCCCACACCCCGGCCCGCAGAATCCCGGCGGCGGCGCGAAGTCAGGCTCCGCCGTCATCGAAAACAACATGGTCCTGAGCGGCGATGTGAGGATGGACCGGATCACCATGTTCGGGCCGGAGAGTCACGACGAAGTGGTCTTCGACTCGGAAACGTTCCAGCAGATTGTGATCAAGCGCAGCGGCTGGGACGCGATCCCGGGCACGCGCAGCAGGGTGCTTCCGGTATTCTTCGCGCAGGAGATCCGGACTGGTGATCCGCCCGAGATGTTGGATGGCGATCACATGGAGCTGGAGGTGCCGGATGTTTCCCTGCCATTGGTGCAGGCGCAGTTGATTGTCGACATGCTCCAAGTGCCTTCATCAGGCGGGCAGGTCTTCACCATCACGGCGCAGTTGGACGTCCTGTCCGAAACCCCGTTGCCCGATCCCGCGCTGACCTTGATCCCTCCGGCCGAGGCGGCTGGCCAGCTGGGCTTGGATTTCACCGGCTTCCTCATGAGCAGCGAGGATCTGGAACAATGGACGCCCGTCTCGCCGCAACCCACCTCGCCGTGGTTCATCCCGATCGCCGGCGAAAGGCGGTTTTTCAAGGCACTGCGGTGAGCGCGGCGGAGCAGGCCGCCGCGGTGTCCCTTGATTTGGGGACAGGGTGTAACTGAAAGTGGTGGGCAAGGGTGAGAGCCCCGGCGAGGACTCCGCATTTTTTGCTTGTACTTTCAAACAGATGCTTATCATCGGGCGTCGATGCACCCCGAACCGACACCCGATCCCGAGGCATTGGAGGCCACCGCCGAAGAGCGGAAGCTGCTGCGCCAGCTGCGTGCCAACCCGATGCTTGCCGGACAACTCAAGGCGCTCGCCGACAAATTCGAGCAGGAGATCAGCAACGGCATGGATGCCAACCAGGCCGAAGCCGCTCTCATCGAGGCACTCCAGGAACTGGGCAGCGGCCTGATGCACCAATGGGCCCTCAACACGCAGGACAAGCTCCTCACGCAGTCCCCGCAACTCCAGAAGCACGGTAAAAAAAACTCCGCTGGTACACCACCTTCGGAGTGATCGGCATCAACGCCCGGGTCATGCGCGAGGGCCGGAGAGGCCCGCTGCGTCATCCGTTCCGGGATTTCGCCAAGGTCACCCACCGCAACCCGTCGCTGACCCTGCAGCGGCGCATCGTGGATTTCAGCGCGGAGCGCAGCTATGAGGCCACCGCCCGAGCGCTGCGCGAACACTACCGCATCGAGGTGCCGCGCTATGCCATCGACAAGGCCACCGGGCGGATCGCCAGGCAGGCCAAACATTTCAACAGCCGGGCTCCCGGGTCCATCAAGCCCGCCGAGACCCTGATCTCCGAGGTGGACGGCTCGATGCTGCCCATCGTCGGCTTTCGCGAGGAGGCCGGCGGGGAGGGCGCGCAGAGGCCGCGCGACCGGCGCAAACTGCGCACCTGTCACTGGAAGGAGATGCGGGTCAGCACCGTGCGGGTTCCCGGCAGCGTGGAGACCTGGTATGGCGTCGCGCTGGGCGAGCCGATGACGGTGGGCTGCATGATGGCGGAAATCTGCCGCTTCAAGGGCATGGACGAGGCCACCCACATCCATGCGGTGGGCGACGGGGCGCCCTGGATCGCCGAGCAATACGAGCGGCAGTTCGGCACCCGCTGCAAGTTCCACCTCGACCTCTATCACGTCTGCGAGCGTCTGGCCGGCGCGGCGGGCAGCACCCCGATGTCTCCGGCACAGCGCAAGGACTGGCTCGAAGCCCGCAAGCAATCCCTGCGTCGCGGCGAGGGCCGCGCGGTCATCGGGGAGCTTCGCAAACTGCCTGCCGCACCGCACGGCACGCGGGAAGACGCGCCGGTGGAGGAAGCGATCGGCTACCTGGAGAAGCGCCTCCACCAACTCGACTACGCCGAGGCGATCCGCGGGAACCTGCCGATCGGATCCGGCGAGGTGGAGAGCGCCCACAGGCACATCCTGCAGAAACGCCTCAAGATCCCCGGCGCGTGGTGGAGGCTGGAGCGGGCCGAGGAAATGGCCCAGCTCCGCGCCATGAGGGCCAATCAACGCTGGAACGAGTTCTGGGACCAAAAATGCGCCTGACCACCACTTTCAGTTACACCCGGGGTGAGGAACGCTACCTCGCCGCCCGCCAGCGGCTCCTCGATCTGGGCGTGCTGCAAACCGGCCGGGGACGCGGAGGGTCGGTCAGGCGGGACGCGGCAGCCGCAGAGTCGCCGCCGTCGGCCGAACCCATCGCCTCCGCCCCCGCGCCCGCC
>JAABTK010000142.1 GCA_011389885.1 Gammaproteobacteria bacterium
GCGCCTCGCGCAGCTTATCGGTGAGCTGGTCCAGGTGGGTGGCGCGGGACTGGATCAGCCGTTCCCGTGCGGCCTTGTAGCGTTCCAGATCGATGGGAAGGCTGCGGTCGCGCAGCTCTCGGTCCTTCCAGGTCATCTCATGGCCCAGGGCGTTCACCAGCCAGGGCTGACCCTGGGTATCCTCCCAAAGTTCGGGCAGAATGGCCGGGTCCATGATCTGACCCGTGTCCTGTTGGTGCTGGCGATAGAGGTCAACCACCTCGTCATAGGAAAAGCTACCCAGCCGCAGCGATTCGGCCTTGACATTGAACGCACTGCCGCCGGTGATGATCTCGTGGTGGGCGGTGTGGATGCGATAATCCCGTACATCCCGCACCCCGCAGAGGATCACCGCCTGGGGAAAGGCCTTGGGGCGTTGGGCATAACCGGAGCGCAGTTGGCGCAACACGGAGATCAGGGTGTCGCCCACCAGGGCGTCTACCTCGTCGAGGATCAATACCAGGGGCTTGTCGCTGGCTTGCGCCCAGCGGGTCAAGAGGGCGGCGAGGGCACGGTCTTCCCCCATATCGGCCAAAACTTCTTGCGCCCAGCGCTCAATTTGGGAGTCTTGCAGGTAAATGGCCGCCTGGTCGGCAATTTGGGTCACAATGGCCCGCATTCCCCGCGCCACGTCATCGCGGGCGGTTTGGGCGATTTCGATATTGGCGTACAGCGAGCGGTAATGCGCCTCCTCGTTCAGATAGGCCATAAGCGCCAGCAACGAGGTGGTTTTGCCGGTTTGGCGCGGGGCGTGGAGGACAAAAAACCGCTCTTGATCGATCATCGCCCGCACCTCTTCCAGGTCCAGACGGGCAAGGGGGTCCACCAGGTAGTGCTTACCGGCCACTGAGGGTCCGGCGGTGTTGAAAAAACGCATGGTCCAGGCCTTGTGGTGAAGGATCGGCAATCCAACCGCCTAAGCCGAAGTATCCACCCCGTCCGAAGGGGCAGTCAAGGCTCGGATTGAGCCTCTCCCGACTACAGGAGGCTGATCCAGACGCCGAAACCGGTCTGTCTGGAGGTATGATGCGCTACCAGGACACCCGTTCGTTCCCATGCGCCGCATTCTCGTTCCCATGCGCCGCATGGGGGAGCGGCCGATAAGGCCGCGAATCTAGTGGGGTGAAAGCCCCCACGTCGTCAGTTGCTCGATTCGGACGACTAGCATATCCACTGCTCGGGGAGGCAACAAACCGAGATATGCGTGGATGTAAAAGCCACGGCTGCCTGACAGACTAGAGCTGTTGCGGTAGGAACAACCTGGGTGGCGAGCAAACCTGGAAGCCTGAACATTAGCGAATGATTGCAGCCTCGAAATGCGCATCTCCACAGAAGTTGTATTGTGGGGGTATTTGTAGAGTGCCGAGCCGCTCCCATGTCGGTTAAGGCCGTTGTCCTTTGGGAAGAAACGAGTAAGCGCACCAAAGGAACCACCGGGGTATGGGTCCAAGCGTCCAGGGAAAGATTCGTGGAGATAACATCGGGAAGGGGCTGGGTCCAGCAGAGAGCTGACGGCAACCTGCAAAGACTCTCGGTACAAGGTGCCAAGCTGAGGCTGAGAGAGGACACCAGGTCTGGCGCATGAGCGCGTAGTAGCGAGAAAGATGGGGTAGAGCCCATCGACTCAGGTTTCAATCCTGGGCCGGGTGATGGTAACACCATGACTCGGGTAAAGGCGCTCTGGGCACTTGATCGATCGTGATGCCTGTGTGGACTTGAGCCACTGATATAGGGTTACGACGCCGTGGGAAGTAAACCAGCATGGCTGGGGTGTATGTGAGTCAGCACTTAAGCTTCAGCGTGTATGGGAAGGCGACCATGCGGTACACAAGGTCAAGGTCAGAACCGGACTCGGGAAATCCGACCGTCCGGGATCGTAGGGGGGCTTACGGAGATGTGGACTATGGTAGTGGCTATACGGGCACATAAAGTGGAAACACTGAAACAGACAAGCTACAACCTAAGGTTGCGCACGCCGTATTTCTATCCCGACAACCCCGTGGGGGCGCGCTGCGCCAAGCTGTCGGGTACCTTATGGGAACTCCGTCACGCCGCGCCGCCCATGCCCTGGGGTATCATCGCCCTCGTTCCCGCGCGCCGCGCGGAGACGCACCCCCGGCGCCCAGCACCCTGCCTCGGCATGACGACAAACAGTGTTACGCGCCATCCTCGAAAGCCGAATCCAACACCAGCACTTCCGCGCGCCGTAACGCACCATCTTCACCTCGACACCGACATCCCCGCCCCGACCTTGGTGCGTTACGCCCCGCCGGCGGT
>JAABTK010000143.1 GCA_011389885.1 Gammaproteobacteria bacterium
AATGAGGCCGCGGCAAATTGCCGCGGATAATAGCAGGCCGCTGGACAGAGCTTGCTCTGTACAAAACGCTTCAATGAGGCCGCGGCAAATTGCCGCGGATAATAGCCTTTGCGGAAAGCCGCTGTTGTAGGGCCTGTGCCGGGTGTTGTGCGAGCACTTGCGATGATAGCTCGGCGGCCGGCCTTTGTGCAAGTGCCCGGGGGGCGGCTTGGTGTTTAAGACCTTGTTGTTAAAGAACTTTCCGATCTGCGAGCGCTGCCCGGTGCGGGAGGGCGAACGGGAGCGCTCGCGCGGGCTGCGGCGGATCAAATCACCACGGCTTGGCGTTCGATGGGTTCGAAGTTGCGCTTGCCGAGGCTGGTGACCCTGGGCTGGACGTTCTTGGCCGGGCCGAGGTCCATTAATAGGATGTGATCTTCGTCGTGTTGGATGATTTGGTCAAGGGTGGCGATGAGTTCGGCATGGCGCGGCGGGCTCAGACGGCATTGGAATACCGAGAGTTGCACCCATTCGCCAAAGCCTTTCATGAGCTTGAATACGGCGCGCCAGCGCTTGGGGTCGGCGATGTCGTAGCAGACGATGTAGAGGTGTTCGTGCATGGGGGTCACCGGGTGATCAAGTTGGGAAAGCGGTGGATTTCACCGGCGAGGTAGCGGCCGAAAAGTCGCGCCTGGACTTCGAGCAGGCGGCGGTAGCTGAGGTTGTAGCCGAATTGGGGGTGGCTGATCTCCTGGGAAAGACGGCGCTCGAAGATTTGGATGAACTGTTTGCGGGCCTTGTCTTTGAGTGCCACGGCGCCGGCGGCATGGATGAAGTCCTTGGGCTTGATTTCGCCGTTGTTGATGGCGGTGAGAACGGCGGAGTCGGCGATCAGGGGGCGGAAGGGTTCCATGAGGTCGAGGGCCAGGGCGGGGCGGCCGTAACGGGGCTGGTGGTAGAAGCCGCGATAGGGGTCGAAGCCGACGCCGCTCAGGGTTTGGGCCAAGGTGCGGGTGAGCATGGCGTAGGCGAAGGAGAGCAGGGCGTTTACCGGGTCTTTGGGCGGGCGGCGGTTGCGGTGCTCGAAGGCGAAGCCGAGGAGGTCGTTTGCATCGCATTTGATCATGCCGTCGAAGGCGCGGAAATAGGTTGCGGCGGCGTTGCCTTCGATGCCGAGCAGGGTGGCCAGCTCCTTGGCCCGGCCGCTTTGTTCGGCCATGAACTTGAGTGCCTTGATGGCCTCAGCCGGCGGGCTTTCGCCGCGGTGATTACGCCGCAGCAGGGTGCGGCTGTTGAGGATCTTGCCGCGCACCAGTTCGCGGGCGACTTGCAGGCAGCGTTCGGGCTCGAAGCTGGCGCGGTATTGGGCAGTGCGCAGTTCCACGTTTTTGTGGCCCACGCCCTGGGTATGGCCGTAGAACCAGCCGCCGTGGGAGTGCCAGGAGACGGGGATTTGGCGGCGCATCAGTTCGTTGAGACAGGGCGTGGTGAGGTAGACGTTGCCCATGAGCACCAGTTGGGAGGTGTCGCCGAAAGGCTGGCTGTGGGCGGGCGCGTCGTCCACCTCGACCTTGATCCGCTCGCCGGATTTGCCCACCTTGGCATGCCAGGCCTGCACATAGAGGGGCAGGGCGGTGTCGCGGTCCACCGCCAGCGGGCGGGGCGGCTCGTCTTCGTCCTGAAACCAGCGCAGTTCGTCGGGTAGGCAGATGGCGACCAAGGAGCAGCCATGACACTTGGGGCTGTCGGCCAGCGGTTGCGGGATGAGGCCCGATTCAGCGGCCGCGCGGAGTCCTGTGACGGCGTTCAGGGTCAGGGTGCGCAGCGCTTCGTCAAAGGCGATGGTGACGCGCTCGCGCGAGCCGTGGAACCAGATCTCGCCGCGCTCGGAGCGATAGCCGTGTTCTTCCAGCAACAGGCCCTGGGCGCAGAGCTGGACCTGCTCGGGCTCATAGGCGCCCTTGGCTACATGGGGGCGCTTGCCGCGCTTGTATTCCACCGGGGTGGCGTGGTCCTCGCCGTCGCCCTCCACCAGGTCGAGCTTGGCGATAATGCCCAGGGTTTCAGAAGAGAGGGTGATGGAGCGGGCGTGAATTAGGCGCTCGTCCTCGTCGCGCTTCTCCTTGGGCGGGCCGTCCACGTTGCGGTGGCGGAATCGCCCGTCCAC
>JAABTK010000144.1 GCA_011389885.1 Gammaproteobacteria bacterium
TGGCCGGTGCGCATCGCCGAGGTGGCCATGTGGCTCACCCAGCATCAAATGAACCGGGAATTCGCGCGCCAGTTCGGCCGCGAACCCGACCTGCTGCCCCTGCGCACCTCGGCCCACATCGTCCACGGCAACGCCCTGCGACTGGACTGGGACGAGATCGCCCCCAAGGCGCAGCTCGACTACCTGATCGGCAATCCGCCGTTTCGGGGCAAGCAATTTCGCACCGCGGAGCAGAACGCCGACATGGCGGCGGTGTTCCAGGGCCGCTCCGGCATCGGCATCCTCGACTTCGTCACCTGCTGGTTTCAGAAGGCCGCCGAATTCATTCGCGGCACCCGCATCGAGGCCGCCTTCGTCTCCACCAACTCCATCGCCATCGGCGAACAGGTCGGCCCGCTCTGGCATCCGATCCTGGGCATGGGCATCCACCTCAGTTTCGCCCACCGCACCTTCGCCTGGGACTCCGAGGCCCGGGGCAAGGCGGCGGTGCATGTGATCATCATCGGCTTCGCCCCCTTCGACCCGCCGCGAAAGCGGCTCTTCTACTACCCGGATATCAAGGGCGAACCGGAACCCCGCGAGGCCTCCGCCATCAACCCCTATCTGGTGGAAGGCCCGGAGGTGACGGTGCTCAACCGCGGTCGCGCCATCCACCAGGCCCCGCCCATGGTCTTCGGCAGCATGCCCAACGACGGCGGCCACCTGCTGCTGACGCCGGAGGAGCGGACCGAACTGCTGGAGAAGGAACCCGCCGCCGAGCCCTGGATCCGACCACTGCTGGGTGCGCGGGAGTTTCTAAACGGCATCGAACGCTGGTGCCTGTGGCTGGAGGTGATCGAGCCCAACGAATTGCGGGCCTTGCCGGAGGTGATGAAGCGGGTGCAGGCGGTGAAGGCGTACCGCCTGGCCAGCAAGCGCGCCGCGACCAAGAAGCTGGCGGACCGCCCAACCTTGTTCGGCGAAATCCGCCATCCCAAGGGCGACTATGTGCTGGTCCCCAGCGTCTCCTCGGAACGCCGCGAATATGTCCCCATGGGCTTCTTCGATAGCGCCACCATCTCGACCAATCTGAATCTGCTGGTCCCCGACGCCACCCCCTACCACTTCGGCGTCCTCGAATCCCGCATGCACATGGCCTGGATGCGCTTGGTCGCCGGTCGCCTGGAGAGCCGTTACCGCTACTCCGCCAAACTGGTCTACAACAACTTCCCCTGGCCCGACCCGGACGACACTCGACACCAACGCATCGAACAGGCCGCCCTGGCCGTCCTCGACGCCCGCGCCAGCCACCCCGATAGCACCCTGGCCGACCTCTACGACCCGCTGGTGATGCCCCAGGACCTGCGCAAGGCCCACCACAAACTCGACGCCGCAGTGGACAAGGCCTACCGCCCCAAGGCCTTCAAGGACGACGAAGAACGCCTCAAGCTTTTGTTCGAGCGCTATACCGCGCTTGTCGGGTTATGAACCACGAAATCCAGTAGGATGGGCAAAGGCGCTCCCGCATCGCTCCCTAATGGCCGTGGTCTATCAGCGCCGTGCCCATCATCCGGCGGTTTGATGGGCACGGCGCTGATAGGTCGCAGTCATGAATCGAGGCCGGAGGAGCGCCTTTGCCCATCCTACGCCGCTTTCACGTATTTCGTGGTTCATCAAAGCGAGGCATTGGAAAACGCAGGACCCTGACATAGGATGTGCCGAGGAACGAGGCGCATCACTCCGCTAGAGTCGACGCGCCGCCCCCACCGGAGCCACAGAGTCGCTATGCCCCAAACCACCACCCGCAAAAAGCTGCCCATCGGCATTCAGACCTTCAGCCAGATTCGTGAGGAAGACTATTACTATGTCGACAAGACCGAGCATCTGCTCAAGCTGATCGACGAGGGCAAGCATTACTTCCTCTCCCGTCCCCGCCGCTTCGGCAAGTCGCTACTGGTGGACACCCTGGCCGAGCTGTTCGGCGGCAACGAGGCGCTGTTTCAGGGCCTGTATATCCATCCGCATTGGGATTGGTCACGGAGCTACCCGGTGGTGCGTTTCAGCTTTTCCGATGGGCTGCT
>JAABTK010000145.1 GCA_011389885.1 Gammaproteobacteria bacterium
TTGCAGCATGGCGTCGATGGCGTCTAGGCGGGCGCGCAGGCGGTCTTCGCGTTGCTCCTTGGCCCAGGCGCCGAGGGCGCGGCCGCTGAGTTCCGCCGGGGCCTCCTTCTTCAGCGCCGCCAGCGGCTTGACCTCGGCCCAAAGCCAGTCTTCGCCGCGCTTGAGGTCGGCGCATTGGGGGCTGTCCAGGCGTTTGTCCACCATTAAGAGCAGGTCGCGGCGCCGGGTATGCAGCCCCTGGAGGCGCCTCGCGCCCTCGGCCACCTGGGCCTTTTCGGCGTCGGTGGCCGGGGGGATGGGCAAAGGTGCGATAAATTGCTTGTTTGCTTCGTAGTAACCACCGGATTTCGGTTTGGCTATGCGCTTGAAGAAATAATCGCACACCGGCCCATTGAGAATCCCGAGCAGAAACCAGCCGGTTTCGATGTCAGTCGGAAGAATGCCGTTCACGCGCACGTTGTTGAAATAAAAGGCGCCTTGGTAATCAAAGCAAACGCGCATGCCGGGAACGGTTTGGGCGACGCATAGCTTTGGAAATTTTTGCTTATCGATGTTTTGGTGGCGCCCGAAACGGTACCAGGATTCGTCATCGAACCTTCCCCTTTCTCGTTGACGCAAAGCGTCTTCGTGCCGTTGCAGATAGGCCCACGCCTTCGGAAAAATTTTCTGTATTTCATCTCCGCTATACAAGGACACGCGGTCTTTGTCGAGTCGATAGGGAAATAAAATATGAGTATCGGTTTCCGGGGCTTGATATCGCTTGGCTTCTGGGCCAGAAACCAACGGATGCATGATCGAATCTTCGATTTCAACGTCGAATGGTTCGCCGGATTTCGGGTTGTGTTGATATTTTCCGGCAGAGATACAGGTTAGGTGGAATATGTAGTCAGCGCTTGTGATAAGACCTTGGAATATTTTCTTTGTGAAAGATTTATCATCGAGCCGAAAATATTCTTTGGGTGCTCGCTCGAAGAGTTCTTTGTCTTTCTTCGGGTGAAATACCCAGCTGGCTTGATCAGTTAGGTCTTTATAGAAAGATTTATCTGCTATTGTCTTCCAATCCACGCCAGCCACGTCCTCCTCGCCCTTTGGCGCAAAAATGCAGCGAACCGCCGGGTTCGATGCGCCGCTGAAGAATTGCAGCGCCGTGTAGGTAATGGCCTCGTCGAAGACCTGGTGGCTCTTGAAGTCCACCCAGCGTTCCAAGCGGCCGTTGGCCTTGAGCCATTGGCGCAGGCCGCGGCCGTATTCGTTCACCAGCCAGACGTTGGGGGCGATGTAGCCCATTTTGCCCTGGGGGTTGAGTAGTTCTACGCCGCGTTCGATAAAGGGCAGGTAGAGGTCGAAGTTGCCGGTTTGGGTGCTGGCGTAGCGGGGGCCGCCGTCGGGGCCGCGGGCTTCGAGCAGGTAGCGGGCCACGTCTTCCTGTACGCGGCGGAAGTGTTGCAGCTTGACGTAAGGCGGGTTGCCGATTACGCAGTCGAAGCCGGGGTTTTCGCCCGCGAAGACCTCGGGGAAGGTCGCTTCCCAGTGGAAGGGGTTCACCCGTTCCCGTTCGTCCTCTCCGAAGAGGTCGCCGTCCACCCCGAGCTGGGTGTAGAAGTCGGACCCAATGAGACTGTTGCCGCAGCGGATGTTGCGGTCTAGCGCGGTGAGGGGGTCGGCAGGCAGGGCGGTGTGCAGCCAGAGGGCGAGGCGGGTGATTTCTACCGATTCGGCGTTTATGTCTACGCCGTAGAGGTTTTTGGAGAGCACGGCGCTCATGGTCTCGTGGGTGTCGAATAGGCCCTTGGCGCCGCTGAGGCGTTCCAGCTCTTCGGCGATCCATTGGCGTTGGTCGTAGAGGTATTGGAAGGCCTGGATCAGGAAGGCCCCGGAGCCGCAGGCGGGGTCGACTACTTTGAGTTCGTCGAGGCGTTCCTGGTAGCGGTGTAGGGCCTGTTCGTAGCGGCCTACGATTTTTTCGGTGCGGCGGTCGTGGCGGTAGGCGCGGATGCGCCCTGCGGTGATGTCGCCGAATTCCGCGAAGCCGAGTTGTTCGCGGATTTCGGCCAGCCGG